>NZ_JBHWIO010000036.1:8083-12680 GCF_042732075.1 Kitasatospora sp. NPDC059812 | reverse complement strand
CCACCGCCCCCCGCGGCCCACTTCTGCCCCGCGGGTTCCGCCCCTGGGGGGCCGTCGGGGGGGGGGAGGGCCCCCCGGGCGGGCGGGGCGCGGGGCGGTGGGCCCGGCGCCGTGCCCATCCTGCGACGTCAACGGGGCTTCGCGTAGACGAACCCGCAGACGAACGCGCCGACGAACCCGCCGACGGGTCCGAGCCGAGGGAGGGTCAGAGCGCCGCGAGCTCGGCCAGTACCGCCGCCGTGTCGGCCGGGCGGGAGAACATCGGCCAGTGCCCGGTGGGCAGTTCGCGCAGCTCCCAGTTCGGCCCGTCGAGCCCGGCGAACCACGGGTGGCCGGCCGTGATCATCGCCTGCACCTGGGCGAGCGGGAAGGAACAGGTCACCAGTGCCTGCGGCAGCGCGGCCGAGGCGCCCGTCAGCCGCAGCCGGTCCCGGTACGCCCCGGCCGGTTGCGGGGTGGCCCGCTCGCGGATCCGGGCGAGCGCGGCCTCGTCCAGGCCCTCCACACTGGCGCCGTCGGCGGCGAGGTCGGCCCAGGAGGGCATCGGGAGGCGGCCGTCGACCACCGAGGCGTCGGCCGCCGCGCGGTGGTCGGGCTGCCAGAGGTCGTACAGCGAACCGCCGTCGATCATCGGGCCGCTGTCCAGGTAGACCACCCGGCGGATCCGCTCCGGCATCCGGTCCGCGATGCCGCCGGCCGGGGCGCAGGCGCCGCTGTGCGCGACCAGCACCACCTCCCACAGGTCCTCGCGGACCAGCAGGTCGGCCAGCGCGGCGATGTGCTCCGCCAGCCCGATCGGCTCGGCCTCGCCCGCGCGCTCCGCCAGCCCGGGCAGCGTCACGGGGTGGACGGTGTGCCCGTCGGCGCGCAGCGGCCCGGCGACCTCCTCCCAGGCCCAGGCGCCGAGCCAGAAACCGGGGACCAGTACGAACGTGCTCATGGTGGATCGCTCCTCGCGGTCGGGCGGGATCTCCGTCGCCGACGACTCTAGGACCGACCCCGGCCGGACTTCGCCCGGATTTTCGCCCGGATTACTGAGCGACCGGGCCCGGGGAGTCGCACTCCCCGGGCCCTCGGACAAGCGGACGTCCCGGACACCCGGACGGGTCAGGCCTGGCCCTCGGCCGCCTGCTCCTGCGCCACCTTGCGCTTCACCTCGGCCATGTCCAGCTTCCTGGCCTGGCCGATCAGGTCCTCGAACACCGACTCCGGCAGCGCACCGGCCTGCGAGAAGACGAGCACGCCCTCACGGACGATCGCCAGCGTGGGGATCGACTGGATCCCGAACGCGGAGGCAAGCTCCACCTGCGCCTCGGTGTCCACCTTGGCGAAGACCAGGTCCGTGTGGCGCTCGGCCGCCTTCTCGTACACCGGGGCGAACTGGCGGCACGGCCCGCACCACCCGGCCCAGAAGTCGATGAAGACGAAGTCCTGGCCCTCCGGGCCCGGGACGATGTCGTCGAAGTTCTCCTTGGTCAGCTCGACCGTGCTGCTCATCTCGCGATTCCTTCCCTTCCGGAGGCGGCGCTACCGATCACGTGCTCGCGACAACCGTGCGCCCCGACGGGGTATTCCGGAGCCGCCCGGGCCGGAGCCTCTCCCGCCGTAGCCGCCCCCGCCGGTCCAGCGCCCGCCGGTTCAGCGCCCGGGCGCCGCTCACGGCGTGGAGCGGAAACCCCACGGGTGGGAGACCTGGTACGCCGCCAGCCGCTCGATCCGGGCCGGCCCCTGTACGCCGGGCCAGCGCGGGTTCGGCGTGCCGTCGCCGGTCAGGTGCTCCCGTCGCCAGATGCCGTTCCAGCCGACCCGCAGGGCGGGCTCGAAGCTGTGCCACCGCCCGCACGGGCACGGCTGCCGCACCCAGGCGCAGGTCCGGCAGAGTTCGGCCAGGCCGTGGCCGGTCGAGCGCGACAGCACCGGCCCCTCGTCCCCGCAGGCCGGGCAGCCGGGCAGTTCGGCGCCGTCCAGCAGCGCGTTCTGCCGCCGGACGTAGTCGGGCAGCCGCAGCGGCGGGTGGAGGAAGGGGTCCGCCCGCCAGGCCGCGTCCGGTGCGCCCCACCAGGGGCGGTTCCACCACACCGGCTCGGTCGGCTGCCGCCGCCCGGCCCGCTTCTCCGCCCGGCGCCGCGCCTCGTACTCCCGCGCCCCGGCCAGCCACAGGACCCGCGCCTCGTGCAGCTCCTCCACGGCCCGCACCAGCGAGTCCGGGTCGGCCTCCATCAGCCGGGGCATCCGGGCGCTGAGCGTGAGGTGGTGGTAGGTGGCCCGGAAGCCGTACGGCGCGAAGCAGGTCAGGCAGGTCCGTAGGGCGTTGAGCCGCCGGCGCACCGGCAGCCGCTCGTCGTGCACCCGGGCCCGGTGGGTCAGGAAGCTGGTCACGGCTGCCCCGCGGCGACATCGAGGGCCGGCTGCATGCGTATCACCGGGCGATCATGCCGGACGGCCCGCCCGTCGGGCCAAGGCATTACCCCGCGTCCGCCGCGATCCGGGCCAGGACCCGGCCGCAGCGCCGGGCGAAGGCCCGCTGCGCGAGCGGCAGCAGCGGCCCCGCCAGCCGGGCGTACCGGGCGACCGGACGGCTGAAGGCGGTCACGCTGAACCAGACCGCCCCGTCCGCCTCCAGTTCGACCAGGAACGTTTCTTCGCCGCACGCCAGATGGCCGGCCCGGGTGCCGTAGGTGAATCCGTACCGGTCCGGGCCGTCGACGGTGGCCAGCACCCGGTTGGGGGCGCCGGCCCGGAGCGGGCCGACGCCGATCGCGCAGTGCACGGCGACGCCGGGGGCGGCCCGGTCCGCGTCGGCGTCGATCCGCACGCCGGCCAGCCGGTGCATCCGCCAGCCGAGCAGGGCGGCCCCGGCCACCTCCAGGGCGGGGCGGCCCCGGCCGACGAGCGCCCGGTGCCGCAGGTGGCGGTACCCGCCGGGCAGGTGTCCGGTGGCGCTGGCGCCCTGCTCCGGGTAGCTGAGGTCGGTCATCGGTGGTCCTCCGTGGTGGTGATCCGGCGCCAGGCGAGCAGCGAGCAGAGCGCGAAGCCGAGCGCGTTGCCGACGCCGTGGGTGGCGGCCATCCAGGCCAGGGTGGGGTGGGGGAGTCCGGACGCCTGGCCGAGGGCCCACCACAGGGCGAGCAGCATGGTGAGGGCGAGGACGGCCGAGGAGGCGGTGAGCAGCCGGGCGGTGACCGGGTCGGCGGCGCGCGGCCGCAGGTCGCGCCAGGTGACCAGGCCGACCAGCCACATCCCGGTGGTGAGCACGCAGGCCCCGGCGAACTGGACCCAGGTGCCGAGGAAGTACCCGGCGAGCACCAGCAGCGTCCCCGCCGGCACGCTGAGCGCGGCGCAGCGGGCGGCGCCGGAACCCGCCCGGGTGCTGCGGCAGACCAGCCCGGCGACGAGGGCGGCGGTGAAGCCGGCGTAGTGGAAGTGCGGGACGGTCAGCGCCAGGACGTGCGGTTCGAAGCCGAACAGCGGGTAGCCGGAGCGCTCGGCGACCAGGGCGGTGCCGGCCACCGCCGGGGCGGCGAGCGCGGTGAGGACGGCGATTTCGGCGGGCGCGAGCGAGCGGGTCCGGCGCAGCCGCAGCGGTGCGTGGAGGGCGACGGCCAGGGTGCCGAGCGCGTAGAGGGCGGCGCTGCCGGTGGCGAGGCCGCCGCGCGGGAGCCAGAGCGAGAGCGCGCCGGGGACGGCGGCGAGCGGCCAGAGCCGGCGGACGCGGGCGAGGCCGGGTTCGCCGATCAGGGCGAGGCCGAGCGGGACGACGGCGCCCATACCGAGCAGGACCAGCAGGTTCACCAGCTCCGTCGTGCCCTTGCCCATGCCGGAAGCACCTCCTTGAACGTGTTCAAACCTTGGTCGTGGACGACTCTACGCCGCAGAGTTGAACGCGTTCAACTTGCCTCCGGTCCGCCTGCCCTGGTGTTCACGGTGGGTGCGGCGCACTCTGGAGGAGTAACCGGAGGAGTAATCGATGGAGGTGATCCGCCATGCAGACTCTGGTCGGTTGGCACATCGAGATGGAGTTCCGCGAGGACGGCCCGCGCACGACCGCCGCGGCCATGCTGCGGCTGCGCGACGGCAGGGAACTACGGGCCCACGGCTACAGCAGCCGCCACCCCTCGGACCCGGAACAGCTGCGGGTCGGCGAGGAGATCGCGGGGGCCAGAGCCCTCAACGACCTGGCCTCGCAGCTGCTCACCAAGGCCCACGGCGAGATCCAGGAGGTCAGCCCGGTCCCGACCCACCCGCTGACGTGAGCGCCCCGCACCCGGACGGCGGCCACGCCGGCGGCCGGGAGCACCGTTCGCGCATCCCGCTGATCTGCCCGCGCTGCGGGCACGAACAGCGGGTCGTGCCCGGCGGCCCCGACCGGTCGGTCAGGGTCGTGCACGTGGCGACGGGCCGGGAGGCGTGCGAACCCGGGGACCTGGCGAAGGCGCCGGACGACGGGCCCTGAGAGCGGTCCCCGGCAGCGCGAACGCTTCACCACGCGAACGGCGCCGGGGGGGGGGGGGGGGGCCCGGGCCCGGGCGCGCCCCCACCCCCCCCCCCCCACCCCCCCGCCCCGCCACTAGCGGACGGACGAGCGGCCACGCGCGCG
>NZ_JBHWIO010000036.1:0-8073 GCF_042732075.1 Kitasatospora sp. NPDC059812 | reverse complement strand
CCTCCTACCGCGGCTCGCGGGCCGGGTGCGCGCCCACCCCGGCCCCCCCCCCCCCGGCCCTCGGCGCCACCAGGCCGCCCGACGGAGTCAGTTGACGCAGTACGTCGTCGGCAGCTGCCACTCGGGCCCGACCAGCCGCTGCTCCAGCTCGTTGAGCGTGATCCGGATGCCGACCGTCCCGGCCAGCCCGACCCGGAACCGGCTGCGGGCCAGCACGATCAGCGCCGTCAGGCCGTACTTGTTGATCAGCGAGGTGCGGTAGCGGGCGGTGTCGTCCGGGTCGCAGAGCCGTGCGCGGGCCGGCACCGGGCGTCCGGTCGGGCGCCCGTGGGCGTCGCACGGGCCGACCAGCACCCGGGGGTGGCGCCGGATCCGTTCGGCCTCCCCGGAGTGGGCCGGGGTCCAGACGCCGAGCGCGGTGCCGTCGGGCACCACCCAGATCTGCGAGTCCTGGCGGGTGCCGTCCTCGCCGAAGGTGGTGAGCAGGAGGTATCTGCTGTCGGCGAGCTGGTCGGATCGGTCGTGCATCTGTCCTCCCTCTGGCGTGGGGGCCGGGGCCGCGGGTCAGTGCCCGTGGCCCTCGGTGATCTCGCGGCACTCCTCGGCGGCGGGCTCGGCGATCCGGGCGTGTTCGCCGTGGAATCCGCGGGACAGCCGGGCGCGGGTGCGGCTGAGCACGCCCGCGCTCCGGGCGACTCCATTCTCGTCGACGGGGGCCGCCAGTTCGAGGGGGAGGGGCTGCTCGTGTGCGGTGAGCCGGTGCAGTTCGGCGGGCGCGAGCCCGGCGTGCACCTCGGTGAACTCGCCGTGCGGCAGGCGCCTGACGACGCCGGTCTCGCGTCCGTGCAGCACCTTGTCGCGGTCGCGGCGCTGGAGGCCGAGGCACCAGCGCTTGGTGATGACGAAGACGGCCACCGGGACGGCGAAGAAGCCGATCCGCACCGCGTAGGTGATGGCGTTGAGCGACAGGTGCAGATGGGTGGCGATGAGGTCGTTGCCGCCGCCGGCCAGCATCACCAGGTAGAGGCTGATCCAGGCGGCACCGAGCGCGGTGCGGACGGGCGCGTTGCGCGGCCGGTCCAGCAGGTGGTGTTCGCGCTTGTCGTCGGTCACCCAGCTCTCGATGAACGGGTGGACCGCGATCGCGCCGAGGATCACCGGGAACAGCGTGAACGGGATCAGCACGCCGAGGTTGAGGGTGTGCCCCCAGAGCCCGACCTCCCAGCCGGGCATCACCCGGATCAGGCCCTCGGCGAAGCCCATGTACCAGTCGGGCTGGGCGTCGGTGGAGACCTGGTCGGGGCGGTACGGGCCGTACGCCCAGATCGGGTTGATGGCGACGGCGGACATCAGCGCGACGATGCCGAAGACCAGGAAGAAGAACCCGCCGGCCTTGGCCAGGTAGACCGGCATCAGCGGCATGCCGACGACGTTCTTCTCGGTCTTGCCCGGGCCCGCCCACTGGGTGTGCTTGTGGTAGAAGACCAGGATCAGGTGCGCCACCAGCAGGCCGAGCATGATGCCGGGCACGAGCAGCACGTGGACGGTGAAGAACCGCGGGATGATGTCGTGCCCGGGGAACTCGCCACCGAACAGGAACATCTGGACGTAGGTGCCGACCAGCGGGATGGCCAGTACCACGCCCTCGATGAACCGGATGCCGGTGCCGGAGAGCAGGTCGTCCGGGAGCGAGTAGCCGAAGAAGCCGTCCAGCATGCCGAGGAAGAGCAGCAGGAAGCCGAAGACCCAGTTGACCTCGCGCGGCTTGCGGAACGCACCGGTGAAGAAGACCCGCATCATGTGCACGAACATGGCCGCGACGAAGACGACGGCGGCCCAGTGGTGGATCTGCCGGATCAGCAGCCCGCCGCGGACCTCGAAGCTGATGTCCACCGTGGAGGCGTAGGCCTGCGACATGGGCACGCCCTTGAGCGGGACGTACGAGCCGTCGTAGATCACCTCGCCCATGGAGGGCTTGAAGAACAGGGTCAGCCAGACGCCGGTCAGGATGATGATCAGGAAGGTGTACAGGCAGATCTCGCCCAGCATGAAGGACCAGTGGTCCGGGAAGATCTTGCGCAGGTTGGCCCTGGCCAGGGTGTGGATCCCCAGCCGGCCATCCGCCCAGTCGACGGCCCGCCGCCCCCGTCCTGGGTTCTGATTCCGGGTCATGTGCACGCACCTCAGTCGGAAGGAAGTGGGGATCATTCCCCGCTTCTCGCTGAGGTCACCATAATCGGGGAGTGATCCCCACTTCTACCCGGGGCGGCTGTGATCCAGACCCGGAACCGCAGACCCGGAACCGCAGACCCCGAAGCGATGCCGCCGCCGACGGTCGGCCCCGGAACCGCCGGCCCCGGAAACGGCGAGCGGCCCGCCCGGCGCCCCAGGAAGGGGACACCGGACGGGCCGCGTACGCACCCGAGTAACCCGCAGGCGTCAGTGCACCATCACCGGCACCTCGTCGTTCTTCGCCGCACCGGCGCCCGAAGCCGACGCCGCGTCCGGGCGACCGGCGTTCACGAGGGTGAAGGCGATCGCGGAGGCCGCCACCAGGATCCCGAAGGACACCCAGATCGCGGTCGTGAAGCCGTGCACCATGCCCTGGAACTGCAGGGCCTGGGCGGCCGCCGGCGACGTGGCCGCCGCGGCGGTCGCGTGCGAGGCCAGCCAACTGGTGGTGGCGCTGGCCGCGATGGTGTTCAGCAGCGCGGTGCCGATGGCGCCGCCGACCTGCTGCGAGGTGTTGACCATCGCCGAGGCGACGCCCGCGTCGCGCGGCTGGACGCCGTGCGTGGCCAGGCTCATCGCCGGCATGAACGCGGTGCCCATGCCGAGGCCCATCAGGACCAGGCCGGGCAGGATCAGCATCGGGTAGGAGGTGTCCAGACCGATGTTGCTCAGCAGCAGCATGCCGATCGAGGCGACCAGGAAGCCGGGGGCCATCAGGAACCGCGCCGGGACGCGGGTCATCAGCCGGGCGCCGATCTGGGTCGAGCCGGTGATCATGCCCGCCACCATCGGCAGGAATGCGACGCCGGTCAGCACCGGGCTGTAGCCGCGCACGAGCTGCAGGTAGTAGGTCAGGAACAGGAACAGGCCGAACATGCCGATCACGGCCAGGCCGAGCGACAGGTACACCCCGCCGCGGTTGCGGTCCAGCACCACGCGCAGCGGCAGCAGCGGGGCCTTGACCCGGCGCTCCACCAGGACGAACGCGGTCAGCAGCACGACGGCCGCGACGAACAGCCCCAGCGTGCTGGCGGCCGTCCAGCCGCTGGACTCTGCGCGGGTGAAGCCGTACACCAGCGAGACCAGGCCGGTGGTCACCAGCAGCACGCCGGGGACGTCCAGCCGGTTGCGGTTGCGGCCCTCGGCGGGCTCGCGGATCACCAGGACGGCGCCCGCGGCGGCGACGATGGCGAACGGGACGTTGACGAAGAAGGTCCAGCGCCAGTTCATGTACTCGGTCAGCAGGCCGCCGAGGATCAGGCCGATCGCGCCACCGCCACCGGCGATCGCGCCGTAGATGCCGAAGGCCTTGGCGCGCTCCTTGGCCTCGGTGAAGGTCACCGCCAGCAGCGACAGCGCGGCCGGGGCGAGCAGCGCGCCGAACACGCCCTGGAGGGCGCGGGCGCCGAGCAGCATCGCGGTGTTGGCCGCGGCGCCGCCGAGTGCGGAGGCGAGTGCGAAGCCAGCCAGGCCGACCACGAAGGTCCGCTTGCGGCCCCAGAGGTCCGCGATCCGGCCGCCGAACAGCAGCAGGCCGCCGAAGGCCAGCGCGTAGGCGGTGATCACCCACTGGCGGTTGCCGTCGGAGATGCCCAGGTCCCGCTGGGCGGACGGCAGGGCGATGTTCACGATGGTGGCGTCCAGGACGACCATCAGCTGGGCGAGGCCGATGAATATCAGCGCCTTCCAGCGCCGGGGATCGGGCAGCGTCGCCGCTCGGGCGTCGGTTTCAGGCATGGGGGTACTCACTTCAGGGTGCGTGGCGTGCGACAGGGTTCGACCGCCGTACGGGGACGGCTGGTCGCCGTACGGGGGCGTGCGTCGGTGCGGGGCGTGCGGGGATCAGCTCCTGGCGGGCCGGTGGTCGGCGCGGTCCGGAGGGCGGGTCGGTCGGTCGGGGTACCGCTGGTGGGTCAGTGGTGGGGTTGGAAGTCCTCGAAGGTCGCGGCCCGGCCGGGCAGCACCGAACGGGCCGGCGTGCGCAGCCCGTCCAGGAACAGCTGCAGGTGCCGGTGGACGAAGTCGTCGAGCAGCTGGCAGGACGTCCCCGGCAGCGGCCGGGTCAGCTGGCTGATCGCGATGAACAGGTCTCCGTGGTCGACGTCCGCCCGCAGTTCACCCGCCGCCCGGGCGCGCTCCATCAGACCGCTCACGGCGGCCGTCAGGCGCTCGCGGGCCTCGGTGAGGTCAGGGTCGAACGGGTCGACGTGGCTGGTGAACATCGGGCAGAGCGCGCCGAGCTTCTCCGCGACGGTCGCGTGCGCGAACCGCTGCAGGGCGTCGAACGGGACGCCGTCAGGGGCGTCCGCCTCGACCGTCGCCGTCTCGGCGAGGGCCAGGATACGGCTCTTGACGAGCAGCGCCACCTCGCGGACCAGCGCCGAGCGGTCCGGGAAGTTCCGGTACAGCGTGGCGTTGCCGACCCCGGCCCGCTTCGCGATCTCGTCCAGCGGCACGTCCGCGCCGTGCTCGACGAAGGCGTCGCGAGCCGCCAGGACGATCCGCTCCCGGTTGCGGGTCGCGTCAGCGCGCAGCTTGGGCGCACGGACGCTCTCCACGGGTCGGACCGGCTCGGTGGCGGCGGTGGTCACGGCGACTGCTCCTTCAGGATACCGGGGAAGTTCTCCCCGCTTCTGCCTACGAAAGACCAAACGGGGATTCCCTCCCCGGAAATTTCGCCTTTCGCTGTGACCTGGGTCACATTTCCCGTGCTACTCTTCCGAGCCACCCGCAAGCTCTCCCGCGAAGCGTTCAAGACTGGGTGCGCTGATCCCGGCCATGCCTCCCGGAACGCGCTACGCCCGTCGCCCTAGGCTGTGGGCGTCCCGGGCGGCCGGTGGGTCGTGGGAGTCGGGAGGGGCCCGGCGGCCGGGGGGCGAGGAGGTCCGCGATGGGCAGCGGTGAGACCGCCAAGGTGCGCTGCGTGGCGGCCGTTCCGTGCTGGGTGAGCCTGACGGCCCGGGACCTGGAGGGGGCGAAGGCGTTCTACGGGCCGCTGCTCGGCTGGGAGTTCGAGCCGGCGCCGGACCGCTTCGGCCCGTACCTGCACGCGGTGACCGGCGGGGAGGCGGTGGCCGGGCTGGGGGTCGCGGGCAGCGACTGGGCGATGCCGGTGGCGTGGACCAGCTACTTCGGTACGGAGAGCGCGGACGAGGCCGCCGACGCGGTGCGCGAGCGCGGCGCGACCCTGGCGGTGGGCCCGCTGGCCTTCGACGCCGGGCGGGTGGCCTTCGCGGCGGACCCGGCCGGGGCGGTGTTCGGCATCTGGGAGGGCCCGCTGGGCCGGGCCCGGCGGCTGGACCTGCCGGGCGCGCCGGTCTGGATCGAGCTGCGCACGCCGGACCCGTTCGCGGCGGCGCTGTTCTACGGGCAGGTGTTCCGCTGGGACGGCCGTGACCCGGAGCGGTTCGACGTCCGCTGGGAGCACGACCGGGTGGTGCTGCGGGCGGAGGGCCACAGCGTCGCCGCGCTGGCGAGGGAGCAGGCGGGCGGTGCGGCGGGGCTGTCGCCGCACTGGGAGGTGTCCTTCGCCGTCCCGGACGCCGACCGGGCGCTGGCCCGGGCCGTGGAGCTGGGCGGTTCGGCGGTGGGGGCCGCCTTCGACTCCCCGTACGGGCGGGTGGCCCGGTTGCAGGACCGGGAGGGCGGCCGCTTCGCGGTGATCAGCCCGAAGAACTGAGGCTCACGGCCCCGCTGCGCCCGCTTCGGCGGGCCCCGCGCCCTCAAGGCCCTCGGGGCCCTCGGGGCCCTCGGCGGTTTCCGCGCGTTCGGCCCGCAGCCGGTCGCCGAGGGCGGCTCGGGCGGTGGCGGGCAGGGCCTTGCGGGCGGCCGGGAAGAGCTGCTTCTCCTCGACGGCGAGGTGGCGCCGCAGGGTGTCGGCGAGGCCGCGCAGCAGGGTGTCGAAGGTCGGGTCGGCCGGGCCGAGGCCCTGGAGGTCGGAGAGGTACTGCCCGATCGCCAGGTGCTCGTGGATGCTGCCGAACACCAGCGCCCCGCCGTCCGGCACGTCGTGCTGCACGAGCGGGAAGAGGTGTTCCTCCTCGGCCGCGCAGTGGGTGAACAGCAGGTCGGTCAGCCGGGCCAGCAGGTCGGTGCGCTCGGCGGCGCCGGCGGGCGTCCGTTCGATCCGGTCGAGCAGCTCGGTGACCGCCCGGTGGTCGGCGGTGAACTCGCCGAGGATGTCCGGCCTGCGGCTCATGGCGTGCCCGCCTCTCGCACGGATCGCGGCCCCCGCTCCTTCCAGTATCCGGCGTCGGGCACCACGCCGGTCGCCGCAGGTCAGGGCCGGTCGCGCCACGCCGGCCGCCGGAGATCAGGCCGGTCGTGCCGCACCCCAGCCGTGTCAGGGCCGGTCGCGCCGCCCGGTGAGGGCGAGCAGGCGGGTCTGCGGGCCGGCGTCGTCGGGGACGGGCAGGGGCGGGTCGAACAGGCCGCTCCCGGAGAGGTCCCCGTAGCCGGCGAACTCGCCGAGGGCGAAGTCGACGAGTTCCGCCGGGAGCCGGGTGTGCCGTCCGATGGCTTCGGCGAGGTCCCAGCTGTGGATGACGAGGTCGGTGGTGAGCTGGTCCAGGTAGTACTGCCCGGAGACGTCCCCGAAGGAGAGGTGGACGGTGAGTTCGGTGGCGCCGGGGACGGCGAAGGCGTCCCGGGCGGCGTCGGCGGCTTCCGTCCAGGCGGTGACCGGGTCGTCGCCGAGGACGTCGCCGTCGAAGCGGCCGCCGACTTCGGAGATGGTGGCGCCCATCAGCAGTTCGGGGATCCACAGCTGTTCGCCGGTGAGGTGGTTGACGAGCTCGCGGACGGACCAGTCGGCGCACGGGGTGGGGGCGTCCCACTGGCGGGGGGTGGTCAGCCGGACGCGTTCGCCGAAGGCGGCGAGGGCCTCGGGGTAGGGCGTGCCGGGTGTCGCGGTCCGCCGGTGCTGCCTGCGTTGAGCCATGTCTCCACCCTGCCCCGGGCGGGGTCGGGCCCGCGAGTTGTCCACGACCCGTCAGTTGTTCAAATTCGAACTCCAAGGTACGGTCGAGGAGTGGCCGGTTCAAATTTGAACAACAGCCGCGGGATGACCCGCCCGGCCGCGCCACCACACCCCTACGACCGATCCCGATCGATGGAGACGCGCATGCCGAGCAGCAGCCCGAGCACGACCGCCCCCACCACCACCGTCCTCCCGGGCCGGGTGACCCCCGACTCCGCGACGACCTCCCCGCACGCCTACGACGCCGGACTCCTGCTCCTGCGCCTGGCCCTCGGCCTGACGATGGCCGCGCACGGCAGCCAGAAGCTGTTCGGCTGGTTCGGCGGCGGCGGGATCGACGGCACCGGTCAGTTCTTCACCATGAGCGGTTACCCGGCGGGCAACGCCATGGCCGTGGTCGCCGGCCTCACCGAGACGCTCGGCGGACTCGCCCTCGCCGTCGGCCTGCTGACCCCGCTGGCGGGTGCCGCGATCGTCGGCACGATGGTCAACGCGATCGCCGTCACCTGGGGCGGCGGCTTCTTCGCCCCGAAGGGCAGCGAGTACGAGCTGCTGCTCACGGCGGGTGCCGCCGCGCTCGCCCTGACCGGTCCGGGCCGCTACGCCGTGGACCGCTTCCTCCCGGTGCTGCGCGCGCACCGGCTGGCGTACGGCGCGGCGGCGGTCCTGGTCGGCCTGGTGACGGCCGGTGTGATCCTGCTGCTGCGGAAGTAGTCGAGCGGGGCGTCAACGCCCAAGCGCAGGGGCCGGGGCCCCGCCTATGGGGGCCCCGCCCCCGGGGGGGTCCCCCCCCCAAGCGCGCCACGGGGGCGGCGCCCACACCCACGGGATGTTTGGGCCAGGGAGCAGGGCCCCACCCCCCC
>NZ_JBHWIO010000035.1:71283-80234 GCF_042732075.1 Kitasatospora sp. NPDC059812 | reverse complement strand
GGGGGGGGGGGGGGGGGGGGCCCCCCCCGCCTCGCGCGGCGCCGCCGTTGGCCGCGGCGCGGCCTATTGCGCCGCCCCGGCCCGAGGGGAGGGGCCGTCAGCGCCGCCGCGCGCTGCCGAGGCCCGCCAGCAGGAAGGCCAGCGCCACCCCGGCCCCGCTGACCGCCGCGAGCGCCACCCGGGAGCCGACGGCGCCCTCGTCCGACAGCAGGATCGCCACCGCCCCCAGCGAGGCGACGGCGGCGCCGACGACCAGCCACCCCGCGAGGGTGACGGCGGCGGGGCGGCCGGAGCGCGGCGCCGGCCGGGCGCCCAGGGCCGCCCAGCGGGCGGCGGTCTCGCGCTGCTCCCCGCGCCGGTCCCACCGGGCGCGGACCCGCAGCGCCGCGCCGCCGACCAGCCCGGCGAGGGCGATCTGCGCGGCGGGCCGCCAGTCGGGCAGGGCGAGCAGCAGCCCGCCGGCCATGGCGAGGGCGGCCCACCACAGGACGCAGGCCGCCGCGGCCGTGCGGGTGGAACGGGGCCGGTCGGCGCCGGCCTGGAGGTCGGCGATGGCGGGCAGGTACCAGACGCAGCCGCTCGCGGTGAGCGCGGCGGTGCCGATGGCGAGGACGGTGTGGGTCATGGGGCCGGCCTTCCAGGTCGCGAGGGGGGAGCCGTCCCCGCCCGTGACGGGGGCGTGGGCGGGGACGGCGGTCGGTGGGTGTTCGGAGCGGGTGGCCGGGGCGCGCCCGGCCTCGGGTCAGCTGTCCACGGCGGACTGCTCGCGCTCCGCCCTGGTCTGCGGCAGGTCGTACTTGGCCGGGGTCACGTCGCCCAGGTGGGTGGCGGGCTTGCCGGTGTTCTCCAGGACGTCCAGGGCCGCGATGTCGGGGTGGTGCAGGTCGAAGGCCGGGGATTCGGAGCGGATCCTCGGCAGCCGGACGAAGTTGTGCCGGGGCGGCGGGCAGGAGGTGGCCCACTCCAGCGAGCGGCCGTAGCCCCAGGGGTCGTCGGCCTCGACCTTCTCGCCGTACTTGGCCGTCTTCCAGATGTTGTAGAGGAACGGCAGGATCGACAGTCCGAGCAGGAAGGAGAAGATGGTGGACAGGGTGTTGAGCGTGGTGAAGCCGTCCGAGGCGAGGTAGTCGGCGTAGCGGCGCGGCATGCCCTCGGCGCCGAGCCAGTGCTGGACCAGGAAGGTGCCGTGGAAGCCGACGGTGAGCGTCCAGAAGGTGATCCGGCCGAGCCGCTCGTCGAGCTTCTTGCCGGTCATCTTGGGCCACCAGAAGTGGAAGCCGGCGAACATCGCGTAGACCACGGTGCCGAACAGCGTGTAGTGGAAGTGGGCGACGACGAAGTACGAGTCGGAGACGTGGAAGTCGATCGGCGGGGCGGCGAGCAGCACGCCGGTGAGGCCGCCGAACAGGAAGGTGACCAGGAAGCCGACCGTCCACAGCATCGGTGTCTCGAAGCTGAGCGAGCCCTTCCACATGGTGCCGACCCAGTTGAAGAACTTGACCCCGGTCGGGACGGCGATGAGGAAGGTCATGAAGGAGAAGAACGGCAGCAGCACCTGCCCGGTGACGTACATGTGGTGCGCCCACACCGTCACCGACAGGCCGGCGATGGCGACGGTGGCGGCGATCAGCCCCGCGTAGCCGAACATCGGCTTGCGGCTGAAGACCGGGATGATCTCGGAGATGATCCCGAAGAACGGCAGCGCCAGGATGTACACCTCGGGATGGCCGAAGAACCAGAACAGGTGCTGCCAGAGCATCGCCCCGCCGTTGGCCGGGTCGAAGACGTGCGAGCCGAACTTGCGGTCGCATTCGAGGGCGAGCAGGGCGGCGGCGAGGACGGGGAAGACCAGCAGCACCAGCACCGAGGTGAGCAGCACGTTCCAGCAGAAGATGGACATCCGGAACATGGTCAGCCCGGGTGCGCGCATGCAGATGATCGTGGTGATGAAGTTGACGGCGCCGAGGATGCTGCCGAAGCCGGAGAGCGTCACGCCCATGATCCACATGTCGGCGCCGACGCTGGGCGAGTGCACGGCGTCGGACAGCGGCGCGTAAAGGAACCAGCCGAAGTCGGCGGCGCCCTGCGGGGTCGCGAAGCCGGCGGCGGCGATCAGCGAGCCGAACATGAACAGCCAGAAGGACAGCATGTTCAGGCGCGGGAAGGCGACGTCCGGGGCGCCGATCTGCAGCGGCATGATCCAGTTGGCGAAGCCGGTGAACAGCGGCATCGCGAAGAGCAGCAGCATCACCGAGCCGTGCATGGTGAAGGCCTGGTTGAACTGCTCGTTGGAGAGGATCTGCGTTCCGGGCCGGGCGAGTTCGGCGCGCATGACCAGCGCCAGGACACCGCCGATCAGGAAGAACCCGAACGCCGACACCAGGTACATGGAGCCGATCGTCTTGTGGTCGGTGGTGGTCAGCAGTCTGACCACGGCCGAACCGGGCCGTTTCGGCCGAACCGACGGCTGCGGTACGGAGGTTGGCGGTGGCGTGGGGTCGCCCTGTGCCGGGGTGGCGCTCAAGGACGCACTCCTTAGGAACGTCGTGCGAATGGCTGGCGATCCATGATCCGAACGCACCGCCCCCGCCCCCTAGGGCCGTTCGGCCCGCGCCCCCGGGGCCGCACGGCCCGCGTTCCGGCGCCCGGACCGGGACCTCCGGTGGCCGTCGGTCCCTCCCCGGCCCCTCGGGCGGCGCTCACCGCGCCGACGAGCGCCGCTGGAGGAACGCCGGAACCGCCCCGGCGCCCGCGCCCCGGAGCGCCCCCGCCCGGCCCCGTCCGCCCCGGGGCCCGCACCCCCGGCCCCGGCCCTCCGCCGCGCCCCGCCGGCCCCTCCCACCCCGCCCCACCGGCCACGACACCGCACCCGCCGGCCGCCACCACACCCGGCCTCCCCCTCCCCCGGGTGTCCCCTCCCCCAGGTGCCCGAAGTGTGAGGGTCGCGTGAGCGAAACAGGACGATTCCGTGCCCTACAGATCGGATCGGCCGTCAAGTAGCCTGCGGCCACGCCCGCACCTCACCGGTCACGCCCCCGCTCGGACACGCCCTGGCCCCCACCCACGCCCCGGAGGTACGCCGATGCCCCTGGCCCAGCCCGCCGCCCCCACCCGGCCGCGCTTCTCCGTCCTCGGCCCGCTGACCGGCGAAGCGGACGGCCGCCCGCTCGCCCTCGGCCCGCTGAAGCAGCGGCTGGTGCTGGCCGTCCTGCTGAGCCGCGCCAACACGGCCGTCCCGGTCGACCTGCTCACCGACGCGGTCTGGCCCGAGGAGCCGCCGCGCACCGCCCGCAAGAACCTCCAGGTCTACATCTGCACGCTGCGCACCCTGCTCGGCCGCGACCCCGGGCCCGAACGGCTGGTCCACACCGCCGGCGGCTACCTGCTGCGGGTCGCCGAACCCGAGCTCGACGTCCTCCAGTTCCGCGCCCTCGCCCGGGCCGGCCGGGCCGCCGCCGACAGCGGCGCGCTCGCCCCCGCCGCCCGGCTGCTGCGCCAGGCCCTCGACCTGTGGCAGGGCCCGCCGCTCGCCGATCTGCGCTGCTCGCCCGCCGTCCAGGCCGAGGCCGACCGGCTGGAGGCCCGCTGCCTCGGCGTCCACGAGGACTGGGCGGAGACCGAGTTGGAGCTCGGCAACGCCACCGCCGTCGCCGAGGAACTCGCCGACCTGGCCGAGCGCCACCCGCTGCGCGAACGCCTCCAGGCCGCCCGGATGAACGCCCTGCACCTGTCCGGCCGCCAGGCCGAGGCGCTCGCCGTCTACGACACCCACCGCCAGTTGCTCGCCCGCGAGTTGGGCCTCGAACCCAGCCCCGCCCTGACCGCCCGCTACCGGCAGCTGCTCGCCCACGGCCCGGCCCGCCCCGCCACCGCCCGGCCGGCGCAGCACCCCGGCCCGAACGGCGCACTGCTGCCCGCCGACACCACCGACTTCACCGGTCGAAGCCACGAACTACGCGACCTGATCGATGCGTTGGCGGATGGCGGCGAGCGCGTCGCGGTCCTCTCCGGCCCGGCCGGCATCGGCAAGACCGCCCTCGCCGTGCACGCCGGACACCTGCTCGCCGACCGCTTCCCCGACGGCCGGCTGCTGCTCCGGCTGCGCACCGAGGACGGCACCCCGCGCCCGCTCGCCGACATCCTCGCCGAACTCGCCGCCCTCACCGGCCGATCCGGCCCCAGACCGGCCGACCCGGCCCAGGCCGCCGCGCTCTGGCGCGCCTCCCTGGCCGGACGCCGGATGCTGCTGATCCTCGACGACGCCCCCGGCGAGGCCGTGGTCCGCGAACTGCTGCCGGGCTTCGGCCCGAGCGCCACCCTCGTCACCTCGCGCAGCCAACTCGCCGGACTGGCCTCGGTGCACCGGGTCACCGTGCCGCCCTTCGCCCCCGCCGAGGCGCTCGACCTGCTCGGCCGGATCGTCGGCACCGGCCGGACCGGCACCGACCGCGCGGCCGCCGCCCGGATCGTCGAGGCCTGCGGGCTGCTGCCGCTCGCCGTCCGGGTCGCCGCCACCCGGCTCGCCGTCCTGCGCCACCTGCCGCTCGCCGAGTACGCGGCCCGCCTCGCCGACCCGGCCGGCGCCCTGGACGAACTCGTCGCCGGGGACGTCACCGTCCGCGCCCGCCTCGACTCCGGCTGGCGCGACCTCACCGACCAGGGCCGCCTCGCCCTCGGCCGGCTCGCCGCCCTCCCGCTCTCCCTGCTGTTCACCCTCCCCGAGGCCGCCGCCGCCCTCGGCCGCCCCGAACGCCTCGCCCTGCGCACCCTGGAGGCCCTCACCGACACCGGCGCCGTCACCTCCCCCACCGGCGAGGTCACCGCCCACGCCGCCCTCTACGCCCTCCCCCGCCTCACCCACCTGCACGCCCGCGAGCACAGCACCGTACTGGCCGACAACCTCAGCTGAGCCCGCCGCGCCGGCCGGCGCCCCTTGGGCCGAGCGTCAGCATGTCCAGCAACTCCCGGCCCTCCAGGCCCTGTTCGGCAGCGTGCAGGGCGAGCAGGACGCCCGCCGCCCCGGTGTGCAGGTCCGCCGAGAACCGCCGCAACCGCATCCCGGGGACGAGCAGCCCCTCCGGCCGCGCGACCAGGTGCCACTGGAGCTTGCGGACCTGCTCGCGGACGGTGTCCCGGACCGCCGGACCGCCCAGCCGGTCCAGCGCCAGCAGCAGCCCGGCGCGGCCCCGGAACAGCCCGGGCTCGCGGACGAATCCGGGGGCGCAGACCCGCCGCACGTCGGCGAGGAACTCCTCGGGCCCGCCGAACTCCCCGAACCCGTCGAACTCCTCGGACCTGCCGAACTCCTCGGGCCCGCTGCCGCCGAGCGCCTGGTACTCCTGGGCGACGAGCGCGATCCCGCTGCTGCCGCGGTCGAGGTAGGCGAGCCGCCGCCCCCGGTCGAGAACCTGCACCGACCCGTCGGGCACCCGTACGCACTGCGCCACGGCCCGGTCCAGCGCCTCGCGCCCGGAGGCCAGCAGCCAGTCCTCGCCGGTCCGCTGGTACAGCCGCAGCTGGACGAGGGCGATCCCGGCGAGGCCGTACAGCAGTCCGGCCGCCGTCGGCGCGCCGAGCCCCGGGACGGTCTGCCCGCGCAGCACCGCGTCGAGCGCCCGCGCGTCGGCGAGGGCGTCCGCGAGTTCGCGCCGGCTGCCGAGGGCGTCGGCGAGCCGCAGCCGGGCGAGCGCGGCGCCGGCCCGGCCGCCGTGGAGGGCGACGGTGGGCGCGGGCCGGGCCTGCCGGGCCTGTGCGGCCAGTTCGGCGGCCTCGTCGCCGCGGCCGACCCGGGCGAGCACGGCCGCCACGCCGAGCGGCCCGTCGAAGAGCCCGCCTGCGCCCGGCCTCGGGCCGCGCCGCCGCATCGCCGCGATCAGCCAGTCCGCGTACTCGTCGGGGCAGGGTGCCCCGGCCCGGTGCAGCGCGTACAGCACGCCGGCGGCGCCGTGGGCGACGCCGGTGCCGCCGTCGGCGAATCCGGCCGGGTCGCCGGGGAAGAGCCGGTCCGGCCGGTCGGGGGTGGCCCCGGCGTGGATGCCGGCGACGAGTTCGTTCCTGGCGGCGTCGAGGGTGGGCCCGGCGAGGAGTTCGCGGACCCGCCGTTCGCCGACCGGTTCCACCGGCGCCACGGCGCCCGGCCGCACCGGTCCCTCCTCCGGCCCGAGGCCGAACCAGCGCCGTGCCCGCCGTTCCAGCGCGGGCAGCTTGCCGGGATCGCGTTCGGCCAGCTCCATCACGGGCATCAGCAGCATCAGCCAGGTGGCCCAGAGCATGTGGCGGTCGGCGTCGGCCCCGTCGAGCCCGGGCGGGGGCTGCAACCCGCCCGCGCCGGCGAGCGGGACACGGCGGCCGGTGAGCTCCTCCGCGTACTCGAAGTCGACGAGCACCACCGAACCGTCCGGACGGACGATCACATTGGCCGGGTGCAGGTCGCCGAACCGGACGCCCCGCTCGTGCAGGGCGCCGAGCGCCTTCTCCAGCCCGGCCACGACCCCGGCCACCCAGTGCGCGTACTCGGCGCGCTGTCCGGCGGTGCAGTCCTGGTGCACCAGCGGGTAACGGCGGATCGCCTCGGCGAACAGCTGGACGCCCTCGATGTGCTCCTGGACCAGGAAGGTGTGCTCCCAGACCGTCCGGACCTCGTGCAGCCGGGGCACGCAGTCCAGACCGGCGAGCCGTTCCAGCGCCCACTGCTCGCGCCGCAGCCGGGTGACGGCGTCGTCCCCGGCGGCGTCCAGCCCGGCGTGCGGGCGGGCCTCGCGCAGCACCACCCGCTCCCCGGTGGTCCGGTGCTCGGCGAGGTAGATCCCGCCGGCGTTGGAGAACTGCAGCACCTCGACGATCCGGTACGGCAGGTCGCCGCCGGCCGCCTCCCGGGCGGCCAGGTGCGGGCGCAGCTCCTCGGGCGGTTCGACCCAGGCGGGCAGTTGGAACACCGGGTCGCGCCGGTCGGGGACCAGCTCGCCGGACGGGTCGCGCAGCGCGGGCACGGGCCGCCCGTCCTCGTCCTGGCACCACAGCTCGACGAACGCGCCGTAGCGCACGTACACGGGGGCCGTCCCGATCCTCAGGTCGGTGAGCACGTACGGCCCCCGGCAGCCCGCCAGCACCTCGGCCAACTCCGCCGCCACGGCCAGGAACTCCTCCTCCGACCCCGGGTAGACGGTGACGAACTTGCCGCTGCTGCCGCGCCCCATGTACTTGCCGTTCGCGACCCGCAGCGCCTCGTCGCTGCGCAGGAACTTGAACGTCGTGCGGCGCGCCGTGCAGACCCGCGCGACGGCCCGCAGGGTCGCCTCAGCCTCCTCCGGCACGGTCGAGACGTGGATCTTCCAGCCCTGCTCCGGCAGCCGGGCGCCGTCCGGCCGCAGCGCCGTCCACAGCCCGCGCCGTTCGCGCCGCCACCCGGCGGGCGGTGCGCCGAGCCCCAGCTGGTACCGGCCGGCCCGGTCGCGGAGGCGCCCCGGGGTGTCGTAGTACATCGGATCGGCGAGGCAGTACAGCTGGGTCTCCTGGGCGCCGGCCATGGCGCGCCTCCTGTTCCGGGTCGTCTTCCAAGCTCTTCCGGGTCATTCGTCTCCCGGGCCGCCGGGCCGTTCAGCCTGCGGGCGCCGGTAGCGGTGCCGGGGCCGGCGCCGGGCCGCGCCGGACCGGCGGCGCCCAGGTGACCACGGCCGCGCAGAGCGAGATGGCGAGGGCCAGCAGAGCGAAGGTCCGGGTGCCGCCCAGGGCGCCGAGCAGCGCGCCGCCCACCAGCGGGCCGAACGGCTGGACCAGGGTGGACAGGAAACCGGCGGCGCTCTGCACCCGGCCGATCCGGTCGGGCGGCGCGGCGAGCAGCATGCCGGAGACGAAGCCGATGCTGGCGACCGTGGACAGGCACATGCACACCGCGCAGAGCAGCCCGATCAGCAGCGGGATCCGGGTGAGCACCAGCACCCCGGCGGTGGCGGCGGCCGCCCAGCAGCTAAGCGCCACCAGCCTGCCGTCACTCGCCCCAGAGCGCGCTCTGGCCCCTGTCCGGGCCTCCAGCCTCGGGGCGAGCAGCGCGCCGGCCAGGGCGCCGGCCGCGGTGCAGGAGACCACGGTGCCGCCGCCGATCCCGGAGCGGCCGCCGTCGGAGGCCACGGCCAGGGTGGTGAACATCAGCGCGCTGAACGCGAAGTTCATCCCGAGCCCGAAGATCAGCAGCAGGGTGCGCAGGTAGGGCTGGCGCCAGATGAAGCTGAGCCCGGCGGTCAGTTCGCCGCGGCTGAACGCCGCGCCGCTCCTGGCGGCGGGCACCGAGCGGGTCCGCATCAGCGCGACGCAGACGGTGGAGAGCAGCAGCCCGACGCCCTCCGCGAGGAACGGCAGCACCGGGTGCCAGGCGAACAGCGCGCCGCCGGCGATCGGACCGACCAGCCGGGCGGCGGCGCCGCGCGCCTGCATCCGGGACGAGGCCGCGCGGACCTGCTCGCGCGGCACCACCGCGCGCAGCAGGCCGCCGGCGGCGGGCCCGTAGGCGCTGGTGATGAGAGCCCCGGCGGCGGCCACCAGCAGCACCAGCGGCAGCGGGGTGTGGCCGCGCAGGACGGCGATCACCAGCGCGGTGACGGCGAGCAGGCTGCCGACGTCGCACACCCGCATCAGCCGGCGCCGCTCGATCCGGTCGGCGAGGACGCCGCCGGGCAGCATGGTGAGCAGCAG
Organism: Kitasatospora sp. NPDC059812; assembly: GCF_042732075.1. Lineage (NCBI taxonomy): Bacteria > Bacillati > Actinomycetota > Actinomycetes > Kitasatosporales > Streptomycetaceae > Kitasatospora > Kitasatospora sp. NPDC059812. The sequence goes on along the minus strand of NZ_JBHWIO010000035.1, from coordinate 71,546 downwards.
CGCGCCGATCGAGACGGTGCCGATGGCGCCCGCCTGGGCGGCCGATCCGGTCTCCCGCAGGACGAGCAACGGCAGGGCGATCGAGGCGAGTTGGGAGCCGAGCGAGGCCATCAGGCCGCCGACCCAGAGCAGCCGGAAGTCCCGGTTGCGGGAGAGCGAGGTGGGCTCCATGGCCGTCCTCCGGGGTGGGGGGGTGGAATCGGGCCGGGGGGGGGGGGGCCCGCCGGGGGCGCCCCCGCCGCCCCACACACACCCCCCCGCCC
>NZ_JBHWIO010000035.1:53529-71273 GCF_042732075.1 Kitasatospora sp. NPDC059812 | reverse complement strand
GGGGGCCCCCCCCCCGGCCGGGACCGCCCCGGAAGCCAATCACTGCCCGGCGGCCGGGGGCGGTGGTGCGCCCGCCCCCGCGCCGGACACCGCTGACCTGCCGCTGGTCAGGCGGAGGTCTCGGCGGAGCTGACGTAGCTGATCAGGCTGAAGCAGCTGCCGTCGGAGGCCTCCTGGAGGACCTTCATCGCCTGGAGGTCCAGGACGTTGGCGGCGTGCGCCTCGACCTCGGGGGTCTCCTCGCTGTCCTCGCCGACGATCGGGTCGATGTTCTCGGCCATGGCTGAACTCCTCTCGCTGGGTTGATCGGTGGGGGTTCGACGGGTGGTGGCCCGCCGTGGTGAAGACGGTAGGCAGGCGGGGCTGCGCACGGCCTGGGATCCGGTACGGCACCGGTATGGCCGCAGGTCGGGGCGCCGGCGGCGGCGCCTCCCGGCCCGCCGAGCCCGCCCGGTGGCCCTGCGCACCCGCTCCGGGCTGCGGCCATACCGCCGGCAAGGCGGCCGCGAACCGGGCCCGAAGCCGGGCCGGGGAGCCTGGCCCGGCACGCCCGCACGCCCGGCTCCGTGCACGCCCCGGCCCCGTGCACCACCCAACCCCACGCACTCCCCGATGCACTCCCCGCACCGCGAAGGACTAGCGAAGGACTGCCACCATGCCCTGCCCGCTCTGCGCCCAACTCGCCAGCACGAACGACCAGTTCTGCCCCGCCTGCGGCACCCCCCGGGCTGCCGCCCTCGACCTGGCCGCCGAGGAGCGCAAGCTGGTGACGGTGGTCTTCTGCGACCTGGTCGACTCCACCGCCCTGTCCGGCGCGCTCGACCCGGAGACGCTGCGCGAGGTGATCCTGCGCTACTTCGAACGGATGCACCGTCAGATCGAGGCGCACGGCGGCACCTTGGAGAAGTTCATCGGGGACGCGGTGATGGCGGTGTTCGGCGTCCCGGTGATCCGCGAGGACGATGCCCACCGGGCGCTGGCCGCCGCGCTCGCCATGCTGGAGGACCTGGAGGACCTCAACACCGAGCTGGACGCCACCCTCGGGGTCCGCCTGGACGTCCGGATCGGTGTCAACACCGGCCAGGTGGTGGCGGGTTCGGACGCCTCGGCGCGCCAGGCCCTGATCTCCGGCGAGACCGTGAACATCGCCGCCCGGCTGCAGACCCAGGCCGCCCCCGGCCAGGTGCTGATCGGCCCGCAGACCCTGCGCGCGGCGGGGCCCGCCGCCCAGGTGCACGAGGTCGGCCCGCTGCGGCTCAAGGGCAAGACCGAGCCGGTCACCGCGTACCGCCTGGTCGGGCTGGACGAGGACGACCCCGAGCTGCTGCGCCGCTTCGACGTCCCGCTGGTCGGGCGGGAGCGCGAACTCGCCCAACTGGACGCCGCGCTGGCCCGGGTGTCCGGCGGCCAGGGCGCCGAACTGCTGCTGGTCGTCGGCGAGGCCGGGATCGGCAAGACCCGGCTGGTGCGCGAGTGGCAGGAGCGGGCGGGCCGGCACACCGCGCGCTGCGGCACCGGCCGCTGCCGCAGCTACGGCGAGCAGGGCGTCCTGACCCCGCTCGCGGAGGCCGTCGGGGCCCTGCTCGGCGGCCCGGGGACGCCCGCGCCCGCCGAGGCGCTGGACCGGCTGGCGCAGGCCACCGCACCCGGGGTGAGCGCCGAACAGTCCCTGGACCGGCTGGCCGCGATCCTGCGCGGGCGGACCGTCGAGCGCCCGGCCGTGCTGGTCCTGGACGACTGCCAGTGGGCCGGCCCGGTGCTGCTGGACGCCGCCGAGCGGCTGGTCGCCGCCCTCGGCCAGGCCCCGGTGCTGCTGCTGTGCCTGGCCCGGCCGGAGCTGCCGGCCTCCCGCCCGGAGCTGCCGGCGCTGCCGGTCGGCGGCCTGTCCTGGGACGAATCGGCGCTGCTGGCCGCCCAGTTGACTGAGCTGAGCGCCCACCAGGACGCGGTGCCGACCCGGCTGCTGGAGCGGGCCGAGGGCAACCCGCTGCACCTGGAGGAGCTGCTGGCCGCCCTCACCGAGGCGGACGGCCCCGCCCTCGCCGACGAACTCCCGCCCACCGGCCGGGCGCTGCTCAGCGCGCGGATCGACGACCTGGAGCGCGACGAGCGCACCACCCTGGACCTGGCCGCCGTGCTCGGTCGCGCCTTCACCGCCGCCGAACTCGCCCAGCTCGCCCGCGGCGGCGCCGACCAGGACGCCTTCGCCGACCCGGAGGACGACGTCTTCACCGGTCCGTTCGACGGCCTCCCCGGCCTGCCCGCGGGCGACGACACCCCGCCGCGGCTGCACGCCGCGCTGGCCCGGCTGGCCGAGCGCCGCCTGGTCGAACCGGCCGGCACCAGCTTCCGGTTCAGCAGCGGCCTGGTCCAGGAGTCGGTCTACCAGTCGATGTCCAAGCGGGCCCGCGCCGAGCGCCACGAACGCGCCGCCGACCTGCCGGCCGTCCGCGCCGCCGGGGACGCCGCCGTCGGCGGCCACCTGGAGCGCGCCCACCGCTACCGGCTCGAACTCGGCCTGCTGGACGCCCGGACGGACGCCCTGCGCACCCGCGCGGCGGCCGCCCTCGGCGTGGCCGGCGCCCACGCCCTCGCCCACGCCGACCTGCCCGCCGCCACCGACCTGCTGGAGCGCGCCGTCCGGCTGCACTACCCGAACGAGCGCACCGCCGGCCCGACGCTGCGCCGCCTCGGCGAGGCCCGGCTGGCGCTCGGCCGGGCCGACGAGGCCCTGCCCGTCCTGGCGCAGGTCCGCGACTCGGCCGCCGACCCGCTGGACGCCGCGCACGCCCGGCTCGCGCTGGCCGCCCGCGGCCTGCCGCCCGGCCCGGAGCAGCCCGCCGCCACCGCCCGCGCCGTCCTCCCGCTCTTCATCGACCTGCGGGACGACCTCGGCCAGGCCCGGGCCGGGCTGCGCCTGGCCGAGGAACACCTGCTGGCGGGCCGGCACACCGAGGCGGAACGGCTGCTGGACGACGCCCTCGACCACGCCGCCCGCACCGACGCCGAGCTGGACCGGGCCGCCGTGCTGGCCGCGCTGGCCGCCTCCCTGCTGGCGGGCCCCGAGCCCGTCCCGAACGCCGTCTTCCGGCTGCGGGCCCTGCTGGCCGGGCACGGCGCCGGCCACCGGACGGTGCGGGTCGCGCTCAACGGCCCGCTGGCCGTCCTGCTCGCCCTGCGCGACCGGCCCGGCGAGGCCGAACTGCTGCTGGCCGAGGCCAACGGCCTGGCGGGCGAGCTGTCGCTGGCCGACGCGATGGTCTCGCTGCCGGCCCTGACCGCCCAGGCCGCGGCGGCCACCGGCCAGACCGGGCAGGCGCTGGACCTGCTCGCCGACGCCGCCGAGGTCGCCCGCCGGCTGGGCAACGCCGCCCCGCTGCCCCGGCTCGCCCTCACCACCGCCCGCGCCCTGCTGGACACCGACCGCCCCGGCCCGGCCGCCCGCCACCTGGACGGCGTCGACGCCACGGCCGCGCTGCCGCCGGTGCTGGCGATCGAGCTGGACGCGCTGCGCGGCCGGCTCGCCGCCTCCCGGGGTGAGGCCGACCCGGCGCTGGAGCTGACCGCGGCCGCCGCCCAGGCCGCCGAGGCCACCGAGTCGCTGCTGCTCCAGGCGCTCACCGCGCTGGACCGCGCCCACGCGCTGCTGCTGCTCGACCGGCGCGCCGAGGCCGCCGTGGCGGCCGCCACCGCCCGGGACCGGTTCGCCGCCAAGGGCCACCTGCCGGGCGTGCGCCGGGCCGAGCGGCTCGGGGGCGCCCGGTGAGCGGCCCGGCCGGCCTCACCTGGAGCCTGCGCGGCCGGGCCGCCGCGGACCTGCCGGTGCTCGCCGACACCACCGCGCACGGCAGCGCCGCCCACGGCAGCGCCGGCCCCGACACCACCGGCCCCGACGGCGGGGGCACCGGCAAGGGCGTGCGGGTGTGCGTCGTGGACTCCGGCATCGAGCCGGACCACCCGCTGGTCGGCCCGCTGAACGGCTCCTGGGTGGTGGTCAAGGACCCGACGACCCGGGAGCTGGTGGTCCGCCCCGACCGCACCGGCGACACCTGCGGCCACGGCACCGCCTGCGCGGGCATCATCCGCCGCACCGCCCCGGACTGCGAGCTGTACAGCGTCCGGGTGCTCGGCGAACGCTTCACCGGCACCGGCGACATGCTGATCACCGGCCTGCGCTGGGCCGTTGAGCAGGGCTTCGACGTCGTCAACCTCAGCCTCTCCACCACCCGGACCCGCTTCCTGGAGGAGCTGCACGCGATCGCCGACGACGCCTTCTTCGCCCGCACCGCGATCGTCGCCTCCGCCCACAACACCCCGGTGGAGAGCTACCCCTGGCGGTTCTCCTCGGTCATCTCGGTCGGCAGCCACCAGGAGGACGACCCGGCCCTGCACCTGTACAACCCGGCGCCGCCGGTCGAGTTCTTCGCCCCCGGCCAGAACGTCCGGGTCCCCTGGCTCGGCGGCTCCACCATCCGCACCACCGGCAACAGCTTCGCCACCCCGTACGTCGCCGGGCTGTGCGCCCGCATCCTGTCCGGCCATCCGAGGCTGACGACCTTCCAGCTGAAGAGCGCGCTCTACCTCACCGCAGCCAACGTCCAGGTCGGCACCGGGGCCGGTCCTCACCGTCCCCCAGGCGGGAGTTCGACGACCGAGCCCACCCCGTCCACCCCCATCACGGAGGCGCCCGATGACCCTCAGCACTGATCCCGCCGTCGACCCGCTGGCCCGCGAGCTGCTGCAGTCCGTGGTGGACGTGGCCCGAGCGATCTTCGGCGCCGAGGCCGGTTCGGTCTGCCTGCTCGACGAGGCGGCCGGGGAGCTGGTGTTCCAGGCCGTCTCGGGGCGCGGCGAGGAGTCCCTGGTGGGCCGCCGTTTCCCGGCGGGCAGCGGCATCGCGGGCTGGGTCGCCGCCTCGGGCGAGCCGATGGTGGTCGACGACCTGGGCGCGAGCCGCACCTTCGACCGGGCCTTCGCCGAGTCCACCGCGTACGTTCCGAACGCGCTGATGGCGGCGCCGCTGACGCACGGCAGCAGGGTGCTGGGCGTCCTGGAGGTGCTGGACCCGGCCCCGCAGGCCCGGTCCAGCCTGCCCGAGCTGGACCTGCTCGCCCTGTTCGCCCGCCAGGCCGCCGCCGCCCTGCGGGTCATCGCCGAGCGCTCCCCGGCCCCGGCGGCGGTGCCCGACCGCGCCGCCGCCCTCGACCTGCTGGCCGACCTGGAGGAGCTGCTGCGCCGTCAGCCCTGACGCGGCGCCAACCGCGCGATCGATCCGCGCTCCAGCGCCGCGTACACCGCGCCGTCCGGGCCGACGGCGATGCCGTGCGGCTCGGCGGCCGGGCCGGGCAGCCGGTAGCCGTCGAGCTGCCCGTCCGGGCCGAGCACCCCGATCCGGCCGGCGCCCCACTCGGTGAACCAGAGCCGGCCGTCCGGGCCGCAGGTGATCGCGTGCGGCCGGGCCGCCCGGTCGGCCAGCGGGTACTCGGTGACCTCGCCGTCCACCGTGATCCGGCCGACCAGCCCGCCGCCGATCCCGACGTACCAGAGCGCGCCGTCCGCCCCGGCGGTGATCCCGACGGGGGCGGTGCCCCCGGTGGGCAGCGGGTGGACGGCCACCTCGCCCCCGACGGTGATCCGGGCGACGGCGTCCGCCTGGTTGAGCGTGCACCAGAGCGCGCCGTCCGGGCCGGCCGTGATGAACGACGGGAAGGCCCCGGCCCGCGGCAGCAGGTACTCCGTCACCTCGCCCTCGACGGTGATCCGCCCGATCCGGTCGGCGTTCAGCTCGGTGAACCAGAGCGCCCCGTCGGGCCCCGCCGCGATCCCGTACGGCCCGGCGCCCGCCGTCGGGACGGCGAAGGAACGCGTCTTCCCGTCGGTGTCGATCCGTCCGATCCGGTGGTCGCGCATCCGGGTGAACCAGAGCGCGCCGTCCGGGCCGACGGTGAGCACCGCGGGCCCGCACTCCGGCGCCCCGAGGCCGTAGCGCTCGACCGTGCCGTCCGCCGCCAGCCGTCCGATCTCCCCGGCGTGCACCAGCGTGAACCACACGCCCCCGTCCGGCCCCACGGCGACCCCGTACGGTCCGGCCCCCTCCTCGGCGACCTCGATCAGCTCCGCGATCCGTGTCATGCGAACCCCCACCCTCACTATCGCGACTATTATCGCATTAGTGATGCTCGCACGCCCGCCCGCCCCCGGCAACCGGGTTACTCCCCGTTCCCCGCGCGGCGGGCGGCCCGCGGAGCGGGGACACCGCGCAGGACGGAGACGATGCCCACACCGGCGGCGCACACCGGGACGGCGAGCAGGGCCCCGAGGATGCCGGCGATCCCGGCGCCGGCCACCACGGCGACCATGATGGTGGCCGGGTGCAGCTCCACCGTCCGGCTCTGGATGAGGGGTTGGAGCACGTTGCCCTCGAACAGCTGGACCGCCATCACCACGCCGAGCGCCCACAGCGCCGTCCCGATCCCGCCGTCGGCGAGCGCGACCAGCACGGACGCCGCCCCGGACAGGAAGGCCCCGACGAACGGGATGTAGGCGCCCATGAACACCAGCGCGCCCAGCCCCGGCGCGCCGGGCACCCCGAGCGCCACCAGGCCGATGGTGATGAAGGTGGCGTCGATCAGCGCGATCAGCGAGGTGCCGCGCATGAAGCCGGCCATCGCGTCGAAGGCCCGCTCGGCACAGGCGATCACGGTCTCGGCGCTGCGCTCGGGCAGGTAGGAGCGGATCGTGTCGCCGGTGCGGTGGCCGTCCCGGAGGAAGAAGAACACCAGGGCGAGCGCCAGCACGCCGCCGGCGATCAGCTGGGTGGCCAGGCCCAGCCCGGACAGCACGCCGTTGGTGACGGTCGAGACCAGCGAGTTGGTCTCCCCCTTGGCGTTGTCCAGCGCGTGCCGGATCTTCTCCCCGGTCGGGCCGAGCCACGCGGCGAGCTGGTTGCCCGCCTGCTGGAGGGACTCGGCGATCTGCGGGGCGCTGTGCACCAGCGCGTTGACCAGCAGCGCGATCACCCCGCTGACGGCGGCGACCAGCAGCACGCAGGTGAGCCCGGCGGCCAGCCCCCGGTTCACGCCCCGCCGGACCATCCACGGCACCGCCGGATAGAGCAGCGAGGCCCCCAGCAGCGCCAGCACCACCGGCACGGTGGCGGCCCGCAGCTCGACCAGCGCGAAGACCAGCAGCGAGGCGAGGGCGAGCAGCAGGATCACCGCCGCGGCCCAGGCGGCCGCCTGCCGGACCACCGGCGGCAGCATCAGGTACGGCCTGCGGGGGTCCGGCGCGGCCCCGCCCACGAACCGGGGTTCCACCGCCGGGCCCTCCCCAGCCGGGTGCTCCTCGGGCACGGCCACCTCCGCCTGGCTCGTCGACGAGTCCGAATCACCCCGTCTCGGCGGACGATCCGTCAGCGTGCCCGCTTCCGGCCGGCTCCCCGGCGACAACGGCACGCCGTCGTCCAACCGATCAAGGGTGGAGCCGATTCAATCCGCCCCCCGTCCGTCGCGTACAGAGCAGCCGGTGGAGCTCACCTCATCGGACGAAGCGCCCTGGCGGACGCGTTCGAGCGCCGGACCTCAGTTCGCCCCGGAACGCCCCCGTCCACCCGGAGCGGCCGACCCCGACCAGCAGGCGGCAGGCTCACCGGCGGCCGTCCAGGACGGCGCGCAGCACGCCGATCCGGTTGCTGGTGATGGAGGCGACCCCGGTGTCGCGCAGCCGGCGCATGGTGCGGCGCAGGTCGGCGGTCCAGGTGGAGACGGCGAGCCCGGCGTCCGCGGCGGCGGCGGTGAACTCGGGGGTGACCAGGCCGAACGGCGGGTTGAGGTAGCGCGGGCGCAGGTCGTCGAGCAGGGCCCGGACGGGCAGCCGGGGCTCCTTCCAGGTGAGGGCGATCTCGGCGTCGGGCGCCAGCGCGCGGACGGCGAGCATGGCGGTGGCGGGGCCGCAGAAGGAGACCAGCCCTTCGGCGCCGAGGCCGGTGACGACCGACCAGGTGGCGGCGACGGGGCCGGGGTCGTCGAGGTCGATGAGCAGCCGGGGGCCTCCGGCGGCCGCGACGACCTTGACCGTCTCGGCGAGGGTCGGGACGGCGAGCGGCCCCCGGCGCAGTTCGTCGAGCTGCGCGGTGGTGACCCGGCCGATCGACCGCGGGTCGCCCCAGAGGCGTTCCAGGGTGCGGTCGTGCAGCAGGACGGGCACCCGGTCGCGGGTGAGCTGGACGTCCACCTCGACGGCGTCGGCGCCGGCGGCGAGCGCCGACTCGACGGAGGGCAGGGTGTTCTCGCGGTGGCGGTACGGGTCGCCGCGGTGGGCGACGGCGAGCACCCGGCGGCGGTCGGTGGCCGGTTCCCCGACCGCGCGGACGGCGCTCTGGGTGGTCGGCAGATGCGGGTGGGACATCCCGGGCGGGCCTCTCGTTCGGAACCGGTACGGACGGGGCTCGACGCGCCGTCGGCGCGCGGCACGCGGCTAACGACGCTCGATCATCACATTGGTGGACTTGATGACCGCGGTGGCGGGGGCGCCGGGCACGAGGTTCAGCTCCTCCGCCGATTCCCGGCTGATCAGCGACACCACCCGGAAGGGCCCCGCCTGGACCTCCACCTGGGCCGCGACGTCGCCGAGCACCACATGGGTGACGATCCCGGGGAAGCGGTTGCGGGCCGAGGACGGGCGGCCCTCGACCTCGGCGTTCTCCGGGCGGGCCAGCTCGCGGGCGAAGGCGGCGAGGTCGACGCCGGGGATGATCCGGTGGCCGTGCTCGTCCCGCTCGGCCGCGACCCGCCCCGCGTCCACCCAGCGCCGCATGGTGTCGGCACTGACCCCGAGCAGCGCCGCGGCTTCACCGATGCGGTACGGGTTGACCGGCGCCTCGGACTGGCCCATGTGCGACTCCTGACACTGACTCGGGAACTGCCCCGGGGCTGACCCGGGGAACGTGGGACGGGAACGGGGACGCCGCACGCGCGGCGGGCCGTCGCCGTCATCCTGCCGTACCGGCGGCCGGGGCCGCCAAGCAAGGCGGGTCAGGGCTCGCCGAAGAGGTCGCGGCGCACCGCGTCCCCGGCGGTGAGGACGGCCCCGGCCAGCACCGCGCCGCCGCCCGCCGTGCCGGGCCGGACCTCGGTGCGCAGCGGCGACAGCTCGGCCAGCCGCCGTTCGACCCGGCCGGCCAGTTCAGCGCCGCCGGCCCGGCCGAGCTCGCCGCCGAGCACCACGCAGCCCGGGTCGAGGACGACGCAGATGCTGGCGGCGCCGACCGCGATCCGCGCGGCCAGCTCGTCCAGGAACGGCCCGCCGGGCCCGTCCGGGCCGAGGGCGTCCAGCGCGGCGCGGACGGCCGCCTCGGCGGCGGGGGCGTCCCCGGCGGCGCCGGCGGGCAGTCCGTGGGCGCGGGCGAGCTCGCAGACGGCGGCGCTGCCGGCCAGGCTGTGGAAGCCGCCGTCGCAGCCGGTGGCGCTGGGCAGGCCGCCGGTGCCGGGGACGGGCAGGAAGCCGATCTCGCCGGTGCCGCCGGAGAAGCCCCGGCGCAGCCGGCCGTCCAGGACGACGGCGGCGCCGACGCCGTGGCCGAGCCAGAGCAGCACGAAGGTGTCGCGGTCGCGGGCGGCGCCGATCCGGTACTCGGCCCGGCCGGCCAGGTTGACCTCGTTCTCCAGGATCACCTCGGTGCCGGGCAGCCCGCGCAGTTCGGCGAGCAGTTCGGCGTGCCAGGCGGGGAGTTTTCCGGTGCTGTTGAGGCGCCCGGTGGCGGGGTCGACCAGTCCGGGGGCGCCGACGGCGACGGTGTGCAGCCGTTCGACGCCGACGCCGCGCGCGGTGTCCAGCAGGGTGCGCACCAGGTGCTGGGCGGTGTCGGGCGTCCCGTCGCCGTGCACCGGGACCTCGGCGCTGGCGAGGGTGCGGCCGGCGAGGTCCGCGACGACCAGGCTGACGCCGCCGGAGCGCACGTCGAAGGCGGCGAGGTGGGCGCGGGAGGCGACCAGCGCGTAGAGCCGGGCGTTGGGGCCACGCCGCTGCTCGCCCCGCTCGCCGACGACGGCGACCAGGCCGGTGCGCTGGAGGCGGTCGAGCAGGTCGGCGACGGTCGGCCGGGAGAGGCCGGTGAGGTCGCGCAGCTCCGTCGCGGTCAGGGGGCCCTGTTCGAGGAGCAGGTTGAGGGCCAGCCGGTCGTTGATCGCCCGGGCGGTGCTCGGCGTGGCCGTGCGCGCGGTGGTCATGGCGGCTCATCCTTCCAGAGTGTTTCTATCAGGGTCCCTTCCTGATAATTTTATCGGACCATCCGCCGGACGGCCGTCGCCGCCGCGCGGACCGAACGGCCTGCACGTAGACCACCCTCAGGCACGTCAGAACCACCGCCGGGCACGTCAGACCACCCACCAGCACGTCAACCACCCACACAGGGCACCGTCGCGCCTGCGCGACCCGGGAGGGAACGCCGGATGAGCACGACCGCACACTCACTGGAGCCACTGGCCTCCCCACGCCGGGCCAGGGCGGGCATCGCCCTGGTCTTCGGCGTGCACGGCGCCGTCAGCGGCAGCTTCGTCACCCGCATCCCGTGGATCCAGGACCGCCTCGACCTCTCCCCCGGCCAGCTCGGCCTGGCCCTGGTGATGCCCGCCATCGGCTCCTCCCTCGCGATGCCGCTGGCCGGCCGGTTCGTCCACCGCTACGGCGGGCGGGCGGCCGTCCGCGGACTGATCTCGCTCTGGTGCCTGGCCCTCGCCCTGCCCGCGCTCGCCCCCTCACTGCCGGTGCTGTGCGTGGCGCTGCTCGCGTACGGCGCCTCGGCCGGGATGGCGGACGTCGCGATGAACGCGCAGGGCGTGGAGATCGAACAGCGGCTCGGCCGCTCGATCATGTCCGGACTGCACGGGATGTGGAGCGCCGGCGGGCTGCTGGCCTCCGGCTTCGGCATCCTGGCCGCCCACCTCGACCTCGACGCCCGGCTCCAACTGGCCGTCACCGCGCTCGTGCTGCTCGCCCTCGCGCAGCCCGTCTGCCGCAACCTGCCCGACCTGCGGGCGCCGGAGGGGGCGGAGGAGCCGCCGCGGTTCGCACTGCCGCCGCGCAGCTCGCTGGTGATCGGACTGGTCGGCTTCTGCGCCGTCTTCGCCGAAGGCGCCTCGATGGACTGGAGCGGCGTCTACCTGCGGGACGTCACCGGCGCCTCGGCCACCGTCGCGGCCGCCTCCTACACCGCCTTCTCCCTCACCATGGCCGTCAGCCGCCTCTGCGGCGACGCGGTGGTCCGCCGGCTCGGCGCCGTGCGCACCACCCGTCTCGGCGGCGCCGTCGCCACCGTCGGCGGCCTGCTGGTGGTGGCCGCCGACAGCCCGGCGCTCGCCATCCCGGGCTTCGCCCTGATCGGCATCGGCATCGCGGTCACCGTCCCGCTGGCCTTCGCGGCGGCCGGGCGGATCGGCAGCAACCCCAGCCAGGCCATCGCGGGCGTCGCCACCGTCACCTACACCTCCGGCCTGGTCGCGCCCGCGATCATCGGCGCCCTCGCCCAGGCGACCTCGCTCACCGTCTCCTTCGGCCTGGTCACCGCGCTCGCCTTCGCGCTGCTGCTGAGCGCCGGGGCGCTGCGCCGGGCCGAACGGAATTCCCCCGGATCCGGCGCCGAGAATGTGACCGCAACGTCACCGGAAAGCACTTCGAAAAAAGATCTCTCTGCGATATGATCTAGGAAATTCCGGGGAATTCCTCGCTAATATCGCCGACCGCCGGGCGCATTCCGCGCCCGGCGGTTTCGCGATCCGTGAGGTGGACCCCGTGTGCTACGACCCCGACGCCGCCCCGCCCGCCGTCACCCCCGCGCTCTGGCCCCTGGCCGAGGCGGCGGCGCTCACCCTGACCTCGGCGGACGGCACCGAGTTCGCCGCCTTCCTGGCCCGCCCCGAGGTGGCCACCGGGGTCGGCGTCCTCGTCCTGCCGGACAACAAGGGCCTTTCCGGCTTCTACCGGCAGACCGCCGCCCGGCTCGCCGAACAGGGCCACCCCGCGCTCGTCGTCGACTATTACGGCCGCACCGCCGGAGCCGATCCGGAAAGCCGCCCGGAGGAATTCGGCGACCTGCCCGGCCTGCTCCGCCACCTGCTCGCCCTCACCCCCGAAGGCCTGGACGCCGACCTGGCCGCCGGCCTCGCCCGGCTGCGCGCGAGCGGGCCGGCCGAGGTGGTCGCGCTCGGCTTCTGCTTCGGCGGCCGGCAGGCCTTCCGCGCCGCCGCGCCCCGGTTCGGGCTTGCCGGCGCGGTCGGCTTCTACGGATACCCCGACGCGATCAACGGCTCCCCGGGGCCCACTCAGCTCGCGGCCGGCCTCAGCGCGCCGATCCTCGCCTTCTGGGGCGGCGCGGACGAGCACATCCCGCCCGCCGCCGTCGACGCCTTCGACGCGGCCCTGACCGCCGTCGGCAACCCGCACGAGTTCGTCACCTACCCGGGCGCGCCGCACAACTTCTTCGAGCTCTCCGCCGTCGAATATTCGGACGCGGCCCAGGACTCCTGGCGACGTCTGCTGGGATTCCTCGCCGACCGCTCCGCATCCGCGACCCCCCGGAGGACGCTCTGATGTCCCGGCAGTCCCGCTTGTCCCTCCTATCCGGCATTTCCCGGCTGTCCCGTCGTGCGCGGCTCGCCGCCGCCACGGCCGCCCTCGCCACCGCCGCGGTGGCGCTCACCGCCCCGCCAGCCCCCGCGGCCGCCACCGACTTCGGGCCCGCCGAGATCCGCACCGGCATGTACGCGGGCCCGGACGACCTGTGCCTGGAGGTCGCCGACTGGCGCACCGACGACGGCGCCCCGGTCCGGATCTGGACCTGTACCGGCGGCGCCAACCAGCAGTGGACCCAGAGCGCCCGCGGCTGGGTGAACCTGAACAGCGGCAAGTGCCTGGACATCCCGGCCTTCAGCACCACCTGGGGCACCCAGGCCGACCAGTGGACCTGCGACGGCGGCGCCAACCAGAGCTGGAGCGACCCCCCGGCCAGCCACCCCGGCACGCCCCGCCGGATCGTGAACGGCTACAGCGGCCTCGTCCTGGACGTCTCGGGCGGCGCCCTGACCGACGGCACCCCGGTGATCCAGTGGGAGTTCCACAGCGGCGACAACCAGTTCTGGCACTACAACCCGGAGAAGCCCCCGTACAGCTGACCGCGACCGCCCTCGACGCCCGCAACCGGGCACCGGTTAGGCTCGGCCGGTGCCCGCACCCGCGCCGCCTGCGCCCGCAACAACCCCGCCCGCCGTCGAGCAGCCGCCGTCCGGCCCCGCGCCGCGTTCGCCGTGGTGGCGGTTCGCGCTGCTGGTGGTGCTGCTCGGCGCCGCGGCCGGATCGCTGCTGCTGTGGAGCCCGACGGCGCTGCTGAACGGCGGCCTCGCCGACCGGATGCCCGGGTACTGGTTCGCGCCGCTGTTCGCCACCGTGTACGCGGTCGGCACGCTCGCCTTCGTCCCCCGGCCCGCGCTGAACGCCGCCGCCGGGCTGCTGCTGGGCATCCAGCAGGGCGTGCTGCTGTCGGTGCTCGGCACCACGCTGGGCGCGGCCATGGCCTTCGGACTCGGCCGGGGCCTCGGGCGCGAGGCGCTGCGGCCGTACCTGCGCGGGCGGGTGCTCGGCACGCTGGACCGGCGCTTCACCGAGCAGGGCTTCCGCAGCGTGCTGGTACTGCGGCTGCTGCCGGGCATGCCGTTCCAGGCGGCCAACTACGGCGCGGCCTTCTCCGGGGTGCGCTTCGCGCCCTTCCTGTTCGCCACCGCGATCGGTGTGGTGCCGACCACGGCGGTGTACGTGACGGCGGCGGCCAGCGCGGGCGAGCCGGGCTCGGCGGCCTTCCTGGTGTCGGCCGGGGTGATCGCGCTGCTCGTGCTGGGCAGCGTGGTCGGACTGTGGCGGGCCGTGGCCGCCCGCCGCCGCGCACCGGCCGCCTGAGCACCTGAGCGCCTGACCGCCACACCCCCCTGACCGGCCGAGATTCCGAGGCACTCGGGGGGCGCTCGACAATTCGCTCGCGCCCGCCGGTCGGTGGGCACCAGGATGTCCCGCATGACCGAACTCTCCCCGCGGGTGGACCCGCCGATGGCGGCCGACGAGACCGCCATGCTCACCGCCTGGCTCGACTACCACCGCAGCACCCTCGCGCTCAAGTGCGAGGGCCTGACCGACGACCAGCTGCGGCTGCGCTCCGCCCCGCCGTCCGCCCTCTCGCTGCTCGGCCTCGTCCGGCACATGGCCGAGGTGGAGCAGTACTGGTTCCAGGCCATCCTGCGCGGCGACGAGTACACCGAGAACCACTACTGGACCGCGGCCGACGAGGACGGCGACTTCAACAACGTCGACACCGCCGACGTCGCGGCCGACTTCGCCACCTGGCGCGCCGAGGTCGAGGCCGCCCGCCGCGCGAGCGCCGGCCTGTCGCTGGACACCGTCGGCAAGCGGCTGCGCCGCGGCGAGGAGGTGACGCTGCGCTGGATCCTGGTCCACATGGTCGAGGAGTACGCGCGGCACAACGGCCACGCCGATCTTCTGCGCGAACTGGTGGACGGCACCACCGGCGAGTGAAATCGTTTCCTCATTGTTGACAGATGGTCAATTGCGCGGTGACCCCGACCGATATGGTCTACGCGCGCAACCGTACGGCTCACCGCCGCGTCGCTGATGTTGCCCGGGTTCGCCCGGGTTTCCGTCGCGGCACGACTCGTACGGGGGCCGCGAGCGGGCACGGGACCGGTGAACAGTGCGATACTCGGACAGTTCCGACGAGTGGATGACGTGTCAAAAAGGGCACGCGGCCCCGGGGGACCAGGACGGGACGAGGCAGGGAGGCGCGGCATGGGAGCACTTCGCGACGAGCACCACAACGGGTGGCTGATGCCCTCCGGGAACTACCCGGCCGCGGTGTACGAGGACGAGTGGGTCGATCAGGAGACGATGCCGGCCGTCCCCGCGCCCGCGAAGATCGTCTCCCTGCGGCCGACCGGTTTCGAGGCGGCCCGCACGGTGGGCGAGCATATCCGGGCGAGCATCCCGGTGGTCATGGACCTCACCGAGATGAACGAAGCCGAGGCCAAGCGGATGGTGGACTTCGCCTCCGGGCTGATCTTCGGCACCCAGGGCGGCATCGAGCGGATCGCCCGCCGGGTGTTCCTGCTCACCCCGGCCGACGTCGAGGTCATGGTGATCGACCGCCCGCTCGACGAGACCGGGTTCTACAACCAGAGCTGATCCGGGCGGCGCACGGCCCGACCGGGCCGAACCGACCGAACTGAACCAGCCGAGCTGAACCGGCCGCACGACAGCGGCACCCCGACCGGGGACGGCACCCGCCGTCCCCGGTTTTTTGCCGCCCCGACCGTGGCGGTCAACGCCTCATCCGAGACGACAGCCATAATTTTGAGACATCCATGTCTCATGTGGCCTACACTCGATTCATGGCCACCGATCGCGACACCGTCCTGGAAGCCGCTGTCGGCGTGCTCTCCCGCCGCCCGACCGCCCACCTGGACGAGATCGCGCGCGCCGCCGGGATCAGCCGCGCCACCCTGCACCGGCTCTTCCCCGGGCGCGAGGCCCTGATCCGCGAGGTCGGCCTGCTCGGCCTGCGCCGGTTCGCCGCCGCCCTGGACACCGCCGCCGTCGAGGACGGCGACGCCGAGGCCGCGCTGCGCCGCCTGGTCGACGCCGCCGTCCCGGACGCCACGCTCTGCGCCTTCCTGGCCGGCGAGAACCAGCTCTACGACGACGACAGCATCAACGACCTCTGGGAGCTCCAGATCGTTCGACTGCACGCGCTCTTCCTGCGCGGCCAACAGCAGGGCACGTTCCGCATCGAGCTGAGCGCCGCCTGGCTGAGCGAGGCCTTCTTCGACCTGGTGGCCGGCGTCGGCTGGGCCATCCAGGACGGCCGCCTCGCCCCGCGCGACGCCGCCTTCTCGCTCGCCGAGCTGTTCCTCGGCGGCGCGCTGCGCCGGCCCGACGCCGCCACTCCCCCGCCCACAGCACCTTCGGCCCGCACACCGGAAACCGATACCCCATGAGCAGTACCGTCCTTGCCAGCCCCCGCCAGCGCTGGACCGGCCTCGCCGTCCTCGTCCTGGCCGTCACCGTGGTCGCCCTCGACGCGACCGTCCTCTCCCTCGCCATCCCCTCCATCAGCGAGACGCTGGAGCCCAGCGGCACCCAGCTGCTCTGGATCGGCGACTCCTACTCCTTCGTCCTGGCCGGCCTGCTGGTCAGCATGGGCTCGCTCAGCGACCGGATCGGCCGCAAGAAGCTGCTGCTGATCGGCTCGGCCGCCTTCGGCGCAGCCTCGCTGCTCGCCGCCTACGCGCCCAGCGCCGGCTGGCTGATCCTGGCCCGCGCGCTGCTCGGCGTCGCCGGCGCGACGATCATGCCCTCGACCCTGTCGCTGATCCGCGGCCTCTTCCCGGACGACCGGGAGCGGGCCACCGCGATCGGCATCTGGGGCGCGGCCGCCACCGCCGGCGCCGCGCTCGGGCCGGTGGTCGGCGGGGTGCTGCTGGAGCACTTCTGGTGGGGTTCGGTGTTCCTCATGAACATCCCGATCCTGCTCCTGCTGCTGGTGCTCGGCGCCTGGCTGCTGCCGGAGTCCAAGGACCCGAAGCCGGGCCGCTGGGACGTGCTGAGCGTCGCCCTGTCGATGGCCGGGGTGATCAGCACGGTCTACGCGATCAAGGAGGCCGCCGCGCACGGCGTGGCGCGCTGGGACGTCCCGGTCGCCTTCGTGCTGGGCGTCACCGCGCTGACCGTCTTCGTCCGCCGCCAGCTGCGGCTGGAGACCCCGCTGCTGGACGTGCGACTGTTCCGCGACCGGCGGTTCACCGCCGCCGTGCTGGCCTCGCTGATCGCCCTGATCGGCCTGTCCGGGGTGGTCTTCGTGACCTCGCAGTACCTCCAGCTGGTCCGCGGCTACGAGCCGCTGCGGGCCGGCCTGGCCGAGCTGCCGGCCTTCGTCGGCGCCGTCGTCGGCGGCCTGCTGACGGCCCGGCTGGTGCGCCGCACCGGCGCCCGGGCGGCGCTGACCGGCTGCCTGCTGGCCATGGGCCTCGGCGTGGGCGTGCTCGGCTGGCTCCAGCAGGACACCACCTACCTGCTGCTGGCCGCCTCCTTCCTGCTGGTCGGAACGGCCGAGGGCGTGGTCTACACGCTCGGCGCCGACCTGGTGCTGAGCGCCTCGCCCGCCGACAAGGCCGGCGCCGCCTCGGCGGTCTCGGAGACCGCGTACGAGCTGGGCACCGCGCTCGGCATCGCGCTGGTCGGCTCGGTGGTCGGTTCGATCTACGCCGGCGGGCTCGTCGTCCCGGCCGGGACGGACCCGGCGGCCGCGGCGCGGGCCGGCGAGTCGCTGGGCGCGGCGGTCGAGACGGCGCACGCACTGCCGCAGGGCGTCGCGGAGCCGCTGCTGGCGAGCGCCCGGGAGTCCTTCACGCACGGCATGAACAGCGCCGGCCTGCTGGCCGCCGTCCTGCTGATCGGCGCGGCCGCGATGGCCTGGCGGCTGCTGCGGGGCCTGGACAGCACGACCAGCGCGGCCACCCCGGCCACTGCGGTCGAGGTACCCGCTCCGGAGCAGCCGGAGCAGCCGGAGAAGGTCGACGCGTAAGCACGCCCGACACCCCTGCCACCGGCGGGGGGGGGGGCCCCCCCCCCGGGCGCGCGCGGGGGGGGGCGGGGGGGGGGGGGGGGCCGGGCGCGCCCCCGCGCCCCCGCCC
>NZ_JBHWIO010000035.1:47353-53519 GCF_042732075.1 Kitasatospora sp. NPDC059812 | reverse complement strand
GGTGTAACCCGAGCGGGCGCCGCGGGTCCCGCGGTTCACGGCCGCCGCGAACCCCCCCCCGACCCCCCGCCCACGGGGGGCACCGGCCCGGGCGGTCCCCGCCGGTGGCGTATCGCGGGCCGGGCGGCCGGAACCGGGGCGACCCAGGCCCAGAAGCATGCGATGTTCAAATGTCTGATGTTTGTATAGGCTGCCTCCATGACACGCATCAGCACACCGCGCAGAACGGCGAGCCTGTCCGCGCAGCTCGTGGACAGCCTCCGCTCGCACATCGAGGCGGGCGGCTGGCCGGTGGGGACGCGGATCCCGCCGGAGCAGGTCCTCGTCGAGGAGCTCGGGGTCGGACGCAGCACGCTGCGGGAGGCGATCGGCGCGCTCGTGCACCTCGGCCTGCTGGAACCCCGGGCCGGGGACGGCACCTACGTCCGCGCGTCGAGCGAGCTCCAGTCGGTCATGGTGCGGCGGGCGAGTTCCGCCCGGCGGGACAACGTCCTCGAACTGCGCACCGTCCTCGAGGAGTACGCCTCGGGGGCCGCCGCCCTGCGGCGCAGCGAGGACCAGCTGCACCAGCTGAGGGAGCTGCTGGCCGACGCCGACGCGGCCTGCGCCGGCGAGGACAGGTCCGCGGCCATGAGCGTCGACGCGCTGTTCCACCGGGCCGTCGTCCGGGCGAGTGGGAACGACCTCCTGATCGAGGTCTACGACTACCTCGGCACGGCCCTCACCTCCGCCCTGGGAGGCCTGCCCTGGGACGCCACCGCCGCCGAGGAGCACGCCGACCTGCACCGGCGACTCGTCGACGCGATCGAGGCCCAGGACGAGAGCGGCGCCCGCACCGCGGCGGCGGCGATCGTCCGGCTCACCCACGACCACGGGGTCCAGGCACCACTCACTTCCACCGAACCGGCCTCCACCGAAGAATGAAGACCGCCCGCCCCTTGCCCAGGCCTTCGAGGCCGTAGAGGAGAACACCGATGCCCGTCTTACCGCCCCCGGCCGACGACCTCGACGCACGCACCGCCCAGCGCACCGCCCACCTGTACGCGACGGATCCGCAGTTCCGCGCCGCCGCACCCCTGGACACCGTCAGCGAGGCGATCCGGCGGCCGGGCCTACCGCTCGCCGACCTCGTGGCCACGGTGATGGAGGGGTACGCGGACCGCCCCGCCCTGGGCGAGCGCGCCACCGAGCCGGTGACCGACCCGGACACCGGCCGCACCACCCTGCGCCTCCTGGACCGGTTCGACACCGTCACCTACGGCGAACTGTGGGAACGCGTCGGCGCGGTGGCCTCGGAGTGGCGCCACCACCCCGACCACGCCGTGGGCCCGGGCGACTTCGTCGCCGTCCTCGGCTCCACCAGCCCCGAGTACGCCGTGCTGGACCTGGCCTGCGTCCGCTCCGGCGCGGTGAGCGTCCCCCTCCAGGCCGGCGCCTCGGCGGAACACCTGGCCACCGTCGTCGCTCAGACCGGACCACGCCTGCTGGCGGTGGACGTGGCACACCTGGACGTCGCGCTCCGGATCGCGGCGGACACCCCGTCACTGGGCAGGATCGTCGTGCTCGGCCACCGCCCGGAGGTCACCGACCACCAGGAGGCGCTGGACTCCGCCCGCGGACGGCTCGCGGCGCAGGGCCGGGGTGCCACCCTGGACGCGCTGGCGTCGATCGTCGAGCGGGGCAGGAGCCTGCCACCGCTCCCCCGGGTCCCCGAGGGCTCGACGGCCGACGCGCTCAGCGCGCTGATCTACACCTCGGGGAGCACCGGCACCCCCAAGGGCGCCGTGTACACCGAGCGTCTCGTCAAGCACTTCTGGATCGACTTCGTGCCCGGCCAGGGGCCGCAGCCGTCCATCGTTCTCAACTACCTGCCCCTGAGCCACATGATGGGACGGGGCGTGCTGTTCGGCACGCTCGCCAAGGGGGGCACCGCCCACTTCGTGGCGTCGAGCGACCTGTCGACCCTCTTCGTGGACCTCTCCCTGGTCCGGCCCACCGAGTTCATCCTGGTGCCCCGCATCTGCGACATGCTCTTCCAGCGCTACCGGAGCGAGGCGGGGAGCGACACCGCCGGGCAGGCGGAGCGAGCGAAGGAGGAGCTGCGGGAGAAGACCCTGGGCGGCCGCCTCCTGTGGGCCACCTACGGTTCGGCCCCGATGAGCGCGGAGCTGTCGGCGTTCCTGGAGAGCTGCCTGCGGATCAGGGTGTTCAACGGCTACGGGTCGACGGAAGCCGGGCTGGTCTCGCTCGACGGCCGGGTGCTGCGCCCTCCGGTGACCGACCACCGGCTGGCGGACGTGCCCGAGCTGGGGTACTTCCGCACCGATTCCCCGCACCCCAGGGGCGAACTGCTGGTCAAGTCGGAACGCCTCGTTCCCGGCTACTTCCAGCGGCCGGACGCCACCGCCCAGGTCTTCGACGAGGACGGCTTCTACCGCACGGGCGACATCGTGGCCCTCACCGGCCCCGACGAGTTCGTGTACGTCGACCGCCGTTCCAACGTCCTCAAACTGTCGCAGGGCGAGTTCGTGGCCACCTCCCGGCTGGAGGCCCTCTTCACCGGCAGTCCGCTCGTCCAGCAGGTCTTCGTGTACGGCAACAGCGCCCGCGCCTACCTGCTCGCGGTCATCGTGCCCACCCAGGAGGCGCTCGACCTCGCCGCCGGGGACGGCCCGCGCCTCAGGTCGCTCCTGCGCGAGTCCCTGCACCGCCTCGGCACCGAGGCGGGCCTCAACTCGTACGAGATCCCACGGGACTTCCTCATCGAGACCGAGCCGTTCAGCCAGCAGAACGGGTTGCTCTCCGGGGTGCGCAAGCTGCTGCGCCCCGCGCTGGCGAGGCGCTACGGCGAGCGCCTCGAAGCCCTGTACGCCGAGCTGACCGAGCGCGAGAGCGACGAACTCCGGGCACTGCGCCAGGTCGGCCCGTCCCGGCCCGTACCGGAGACCGTGTGCCTGGCCGCCCGCGCGCTGCTCGGAAACCGGCAGGACGACGTCCACCCCGGGACGCGCTTCCTCGAACTCGGCGGTGACAGCCTCTCCGCACTGTCGTTCTCCCAACTGCTCAAGGAGGTCTACCGCGTCGACGTCCCCGTCGACGTCGTCATCAACCCGGTCAACACGCTCGAGCGGGTGGCCGACCACATCGAGAACGCCCTCGCGTCGGGCGACCGGCGCCCGACCGCCGACCAGGTCCACGGACCGGGCGCGACGCGGCTCGCGGCGGGCGACCTGACGCTGGACGCGTTCCTCGACCCGGGGACCCCGACGCGGACCGGCCGGCCGACGGGCCCGCTGCCCGAGGCCCGGACCGTCCTGCTGACCGGCGCCAACGGCTACCTGGGCCGCTTCCTGTGCCTCGAATGGCTGGAGCGCGTCGCGCAGCGCGGCGGCACACTGGTCTGCGTGGTCCGCGGCGCCACCGACGAGGCGGCCCGGGCCCGGCTCCACGCGGCCTTCGACAGCGGCGACCCGGAGCTCCTCCGGCGCTACCACGGCCTGGCCGCCGCGCACCTGGAGGTGGTCGCCGGCGACGTCGGGGAAAGCGACCTCGGGCTCGACCGGGAGACCTGGCAGCGGCTGGCCGACACCGTGGACCTGATCGTCCACCCGGCGGCACTCGTCAACCATGTCCTGCCCTACGACCAGCTGTTCGGCCCCAACGTGCTGGGCACGGCCGAACTGATCAGGCTCGCGGTCACCTCCAGGGCCAAACAGTTCACCTACCTGTCGACGGTCGCCGTCGTCTTCGACTCCACGGCTGCGGCCGACGAGGACGCGGACATCCGCACGGCCTGCGGGACGCGCGACCTCGGCAGCGGCTACGCGAACGGCTACGCGGCCAGCAAGTGGGCGGGCGAGGTGCTGCTGCGCGAGGCGCACGACACGTTCGGCCTCCCGGTCGCCGTGTTCCGCTCGAACCTGATCCTCGCCCACCCGCGTTACCGGGGGCAGCTGAACGTCCCGGACGTGTTCACCCGCCTCCTGCTGAGCCTGCTGGCGACCGGCATCGCCCCCGGCAGCTTCTACGCCCGGGGCCCCGGCGATGTCGGCGGGCACTACGACGCGCTGCCCGTGGACTTCACCGCGCAGGCCGTCGCCGCGCTGGGCGACGACACCCGAGAGGGGTACCGGACCTTCAACATCGTGAACCCGCACGAGGACGGAATCTCCCTCGACACCTTCGT
The DNA here is from genome assembly GCF_042732075.1 of Kitasatospora sp. NPDC059812. Classification (NCBI taxonomy): domain Bacteria; kingdom Bacillati; phylum Actinomycetota; class Actinomycetes; order Kitasatosporales; family Streptomycetaceae; genus Kitasatospora; species Kitasatospora sp. NPDC059812. The sequence goes on along the minus strand of NZ_JBHWIO010000035.1, from coordinate 49,333 downwards.
CGACTGGCTGGTGGCGGCCGGACACCCCCTGACGCGCATCCACGACTACGACGAGTGGCTCGACCGCTTCGAGAGCGCCATACGCGGCCTGCCCGACCACCAGCGGCAGCACTCGCTGCTCCCCCTGCTGCACGCCTTCGCCACGCCGTCGGAGCCGCTGCCCGGATCCGCCCTGCCGGCGGACCGGTTCCGCGCGGCGGTCCGGGCCGCCGCCCTCAACGAGGAGAACGACATCCCGCACCTCTCGCGGGACCTGATCACCAAGTACGTGGCGGACCTCCGGGCGCAGCACCTGCTGTAGCCGGTCCGCCCCCGCCTTCCCCGCCGCCGCCCGGTCGTCGTTCGTCGCCGCCGTCCGGGCCGGCGAGTTCGGCGAGGCCGGCGAGGTCTGACGCACACGCCTGGTCCGAGCCCCGCTGCCCACGACGGGTAGCGGGGCTCGCGCGTCAGGTCGACGCGTAGGCACATCCGGCTGTCACGCCATCTCGGCACCCCCGGTGGGCTGTTCCCGCAGTTGGTCGACCTCCCGGCGGCAGAGAGATCGGGCCGCCCACGCCCGGTGAACCGAAGGAGTGGGGGCGCAGCGCTCGGCACCCTGCGGTGCGGTGGGGTGCCGTGCTCAAAGCTCGGGCACATCACGTGGTCGAGCCGAGTTCGGGAGCCAGGGTCGCGCAGCCGGCTGACCCTGGATGGACCTGTCGGCGTGGCGGCGGAGGCGGAAGTGTGAAACATGGGACGCATGCGCACTTTCCGTAGTTGCAGGACTCCTCTGAGTCGCAGGATCGCTGTTGCCGCGACTGCCATGGCCGTGCTGCCGTGCAGCCTGGCCATGGCGGCGACGCCCGGTGCTCCTGCCGCGGCACCTCACGGTCAACAGGGTTTTCCACCGGCGATCCGCAGCGCCACGTTCGTGGTCCCGGCCGGGGTGACCCAGATGACCATTCACGCCTGGGGCCGCGGCGGCGCCGGGGCGGGTGGCGGCGGGGGCGGCGGCGGAGGGGGAGGGGGTGGCGGCGGAAGCTACGCGCCCGGGATCTCCAACCCCGTGGGTGGCGGTGGCGGAGGAGGAGGCGCGGGCGGCAGCGGCGGCGGCGCGGGCGGTGGCGGCGGCAGCGGCGCCTACACGGAGTGCACACTCACCGTCACGGCAGGCGACACGTTCACAATCTTCGTAGCCGGTGGCGGCGACCGGAGCGCCGGCGGTGGCGGTGGGGCGGGCGGTCGCGGCGGCGCGGCCGGCAGCACCTTCACCAGCGGCAAAGCAGGCACCACCGGCGCGGGCGGCGGAGGCGGAGGCGCCGACACGGCCATTACGACCACCCAGGTCGTGGGGCCTGAAGACCTCATCGAGGCGCCTTCCGGCCGTAACGGGGCCGCCGGGGGCTCGGGCCCGGGCGGCCGTGCGGGGCAGGGCGGGGAGAACGGCAAGATCGGCGGTTCGGGCGGCGCCGGCGGTGCCGGGGGCGTTTCCGGCGGCACCGGCGCAGGGGGCGGAGGCGGCGCCGGGGCCCCCGCCGACCGCTTGGAGCTGTGCTCCGGAACGGGCACGGGACTGGCCGGTAACCCCGGAACCTCGGGTCAGTCCGGTGCCGCGGGTGTCGACGGTGTCACCGGCGGCCAGGGAAGGCCGGGCAGCCCCGGTTACGGCCAACCCGGCGGTTCGGGCGGTGCCGGCGGGACGGGTGGTGCCGGGGCCGCGCCTCCGGCGGCCACTGTCACCCCGCCCGCCGGTACCGGCGTCGGCGGCAGCGGTGGAAACGGCGGCCCCGGCGACGCGGGAGGCGGGGGAGGAAACGGCGGCGCCACGGGGCCCTCCAGCCCGAGTTCACAGTCAGGAAGCGCCGGCACCGGCGGCCAAACCGGCCAGCGGAGCAACCCGAGCGGCCCCGGCTACGTTCTGATCGCCTGGTAGGAGACACCCGTGGCGGGGGGGGGGGGGGGGGGGGCTGGGGGGGGGGGGCGCCGCGGGGGAAGGGGCCC
>NZ_JBHWIO010000035.1:8036-47343 GCF_042732075.1 Kitasatospora sp. NPDC059812 | reverse complement strand
TTGTTTTTTCGCCGTGGGCGACCCCCGCGGGGGGGGGCCGCCCGCCCCTCAACCCCCCCGCCCCCCCCCCCGCCGCTGGAACGGCTCCGGCGAGCAACCGCTGCCCGAGCCGACGACCCTGGCGTCGTCATCACGCCTCCCCCCTGGCCCCGGATCACCGCGATCTGGGCCCAGAAACATGTGATGTTCAAATGTCTGATGTTTGTATAGGCTGCCTCCATGAAACGCACCAGCACACCGCGCAGAACGGCGAGTCTGTCCGCGCCGCTCGTGGACCGCCTCCGCTCACACATCGAGGCGGGCGGCCGGCCGATGGGGACGCGGCCTGCGGCGGCGGCCGCCCGGCTCACCCACGACCACGAGGTCCAGACACCACCAGCCACGGAGCAGCAATGAGTCCGCAACTGTCCTCGACGACCCGTCAGCACTCCGTCTCCGGGCCTGCGGCCAGCGACAGCACGCGGCCCGCCGTGTCGATCGGGCTCGTCCTCGCGATCTGCCTCGTGGCGGCCAACCTGCGGACCAGCCTCACCGGCGTCGGCACGCTGCTGCCGGCGATCGAGCAGGGCAGCGGCCTGACGGCGAGCTGGGGCGGGCTGCTGAGCACCCTCCCCCTGCTGACGTTCGCCGCGACGTCGCCCCTGGTGGCCCGGGCCTCCCACCGGTTCGACAGCGCGCGCCTGCTGGTGGCGGCCCTCGGCGCGCTGGCCGTCGGAACGGTGGTCCGGTCGCTGCCCTCCGTGATCTGCCTGTTCGCCGGGACGGTGATCCTCTCCGCCGCCATCGCCTTCGGCAACGTGCTGCTGCCCGCCATGATCAGGCGCAGCGTGCCCGCACACCGCATCCAGGGCATCAGCGCGCTCTACGTCACCGTCATGGGCGTCACGGCCGCCGTCTCCTCCGGGATCTCCGCCCCGCTCTCCCACTCCCTGCCGGGCTCCTGGCACACCGCGCTGGCCTGGGGCATCGCCTTCACCATCGCGGCGCTCCTCGTCTGGCTGCCCCGGATGCGGGGCGACGGGGCCCGGGCCTCCAGCGGCGCGGGCCGCAGTCCGGTCCCCTGGCGGTCAGGACTGGCCTGGCAGGTCAGCATGTTCATGGGCCTGCAGTCCCTGGCCTTCTACACCGCCGTCGCGTGGCTGCCCAGCATCCTGATCCACCACGGCACGAGCAGCACCACCGCCGGATGGATGCTCTTCTACTACCAGTTGGTCTCCCTGGCGACCAGCGGCCTGCTGCCCCTGCTCACCCGGGGCCGTCACGACCAGCGGTGGACGGCGGCCGGGGCCTCGCTCATCGTGGCCGGCGGCTTCACCGTGCTGGTGTCCGCCCCCGCGCTGTCCGTCGTGGCGTGCACCCTGCTCGGACTGGGCGGCGGCGCGTGCCTCGTCCTCGCGCTGACCTTCCAGAGCGAACGCGCCGGCAGCTCCGGCGAAGCCGCCGCACTGGCCGGCATGGCGCAGTCCATCGGCTACCTCGTGGCGGCGGCCGGCCCGCTTCTCCTCGGCATCCTGCACGACGCCACCGGCAGCTGGACGCTTCCGCTCACGGTCCTGGCCGTCCTCGGCATCGCCATGGCGGTGGCCGGATACGGCGCGGGGCAGGACCGCCACGTGCGCCGTCCTCGGCCTCGCTGACGTCACCATCACCGCACGCGGCCCCGTCCGTCACGCCTCTCGCGCGTTCACCGCTGTCGCGCGTTCACCGCCCCAGGAGTTCGGCGAAGCGGTCCAACGCGAGATCGGTGCGCCGGCGGTCGCCGGTGGTCGTGAGATCGAACAGCAGACCCCGGACAACGGCCATGACCAGCGTGGGCGTGACGGTGTCGTCAGGGCCGGTGGAGACGTCCCGGAAGGTGGCGCCGAGAGTGTCGAACCAGTCCGTGATCGCCTCGGCCTGGTCGGGGTAGTTCTCGGGGTGGACCAGGCCGTCGGCGTGCACCTCGAAGAACAGCCGGACGAACGGCGCGCGTTCGTCCGCGCTCATCCACCCCCAGATGCCCCGCAGCCGCTCCTGCACGGAGCCCTTCACCGGCGCGGGGTGCCCGGCCAGACGCACCGCGCCTCGGCGGCGGGCCTCGGCGAGGACCGCCGCGACCAACTCCTGCTTGCTGCCGAAGTCATAGAGCAGCATCCGTGGGCTGGTGTCGAGGGCCGCGGCCAGTGGCCGCAGGCTCAGTCCGGCCAGGCCGTGCGCCAGCACGTAGTCGGTCGCCCGAGCCAGCGCGCGCTCGCGACGGGCGGGGTCAGGGGGTCGCCCCACGGTGGATCTCCCTTCGGCGCATCGGAGTTGAGACGGCATTAGCGAGTATATGGTACGACTGTTTCAATAACGAGGGGAGACCACATGCACACCTTCGACCGAGCACTCGTCCTGGGCCCCGGAAGTCACGTCGGCACGGCCTGGACAGCCGGACTGGCCTACGGATTGCGCCGCAACGGCGTGGACCTGGGCGAGGCCGACCTGATCGTCGGCACGTCAGCCGGCTCGATCGTCGGAGCGCTGCTCGCCACCGGGCAGGACCCGGGGCGGCTCGCTTCCTCGGCTCGCCAGGCCGCCCACCGGGTCAAGCCCGACCCTGAGCGGATGGGCGCGGTGTTCGCCGTACTCGGCGACCGCAGCCTGGAACCCGGCGAGGCGAGGCGCCGCGTCGGCCGCCTCGCGCTCGACGGCGCCAGCGCCCAAGCCGAGGAGGCGTTGATCGCGGGGCGCGCCGCCCTGATCGGTGCGGACGCGTGGCCGGAGCGACGACTGCTGATCACCGCCGTCTGCGCCACCACCGGCGAGCCCGTGGTGTGGGACCGCGACAGCGGCGTGCCGCTGGTGCACGCGGTGGCGGCGAGCAGCGCCTTCCCCGGAGCCGCGCCGCCCGTCGCCATCGACGGCCGGCGGTACATGGACGGCGCCCTGCGTGCGGGCCCCAACGCCGATCTCGCCGCCGGAGCCCGCACGTTGGTCGTGGTCGAGCCGATGGCCCACCTGTTCCCCCGGGAGCCGCTCAACCAGCAGCTGGCGGCAGTGGGGGCGGACGCCGTGGTGACCATCGGCCCCGATCCGGCCTCGGTGCGCGCCTTTGGCTCGGACGCCGGCGACCTGACGGCCTGGGAACCGGCCTACCAGGCGGGTGTTCGCCAGGCCGGCGACGTCGACGCGCAACTCCGCACCATGTGGAGGGCAGGAGTCGACGCGAGCTGACCGCTGATCACCAACGCCTGTTCGTCTTACCGCCGGGGTAGCCCTACTACACCTGACAGTTCACCATCGGGCCCGAAAGGAATTCCAGTCATGAGTGACCGCGCAGACCTGTCCGGCGCTTCCTGGATCAAGTCCTCGTACTCCGACAACGGCGGTGACTGCGTGGAGGTCGCCACCGACGTCCCCAACCTCGCCCCCGTCCGTGATTCCAAAGACCCCGAGGGTCCTGCCCTCGTCTTCCCCGCCGACGCCTGGTCGTCGTTCATCGCCGTGATCCGAACCGGCGAGTTCGGCGAGGCCTGACGCACACCTTGTCCGAGCCCCACTGCCCACGACGGGCAGTGGGGCTCACGCATCGCTGCCGCTGACACCGCTCCAGGCAGAGCCCCGCCCCGGAGAAACCGGACAGGGCCGTCCGGTCTCGGTCAGCCGATGGTGACCGACCACCGGCCCCGGGACAGGTGGATCACGCCGTCCGGGGTGCCGACGGCACGGGCCGCGTCCGCCCCGCGCTGACCCCCCTGTTCAACCGGCTGGTAGCGATGGACAAGCCTGGAAGCCGCCTGTCATGGCTCTTGCGCGAGATCGGTATCCCCGTCGCCGCCGCCCGCGGCGCCGCCATTCGACAGCAACTCCTTGAGCCGCCTGCCCCCGTCGTCGCGGCCGCTCTGGGCTACCACGACAAGACCACCAGCCGCCACCTAAGGGAGACCGGCGGAACAGGAGCCGATACGCCGCAGAGGATCACACACGGGCATCAGAAGGCTGGGAACCTCGGAGAACTATCGGACTTTCTCCATATTCATCGACATACAGCTCTGCGGCTTCGACTCCTGCGAGTTCCTCGCAGATGCTGATGAGAGTCGTGGGGTCGGTCATCAGACGCCGCTCGATAAGCTGACAGTTGGGCTCATTTTCCTTTGTGGCGGGACATTGGCGACAGTTGAATACGCGAGCTCACCAGTAGACCGGATCAGATGTCGATCGGGGTCAGGCCGGGGTAGATGTCGTGCCAGAGGTAGCGACGGCAGTGGAAGTGCCAGTAGGCGAAGGCGGTCATGTAACGGTCGAGGTGCGGGCGTTGCTCGTCAGTGGCGAGGTCCAGGACGCGGCGGTAGGCAGCCAGGCCACTGTCGAGGCTCCGGCGGTATTCGGCGAGGTAGGGGATGTTCTCGCTCACCGAGCGGCGGTAGATCCGGCTGGCGAGGAAGTCCTCGCCGTGCACCGCCTCCTTGTAGAAGGACAGGACGTCGTTGATGTCGTTGAGAAACGCGACACAGGAGCTCAGCGCCGCCGACCAGAATGCCCGATTGTGGTGGGCGCTCAAGCACGGGTCGGTGAACTGAAGTGAGGTGAACCAGAACTGGGAGAAGCCGTTGAAGACACGGACGAAGTCACTGTCGACCCCGTCGGACGCCTCCGGCGTGAACTCCGCCTCCATGAGGACGCCGGTGATCGCGTTGTAGAAGAAGGTCTTGAAGACGGCGAGGAATGTCGGATCGCAGAACTGTGTGAGCTCTTTGAACATGTGCCGGATGTACCGAGCGTTCGGCGAGGATGCGCGTTGCTCGGGCAGCATGCCGGCCCGCAGGATGGCTTCGGCCTCTGCGGGGTCGTGGCAGCACACGTCATCGGTGTTGGTGACGAACACCCAGATGCGATCGAGGGCGAGAGCGAGCGCGTCGTCGGCGATGGGCACCATGAGGGCGCGCATCAACGTGATGTTGGTGGTGGTGGCGGTGGGGATGGTGACGCCGAACGCCGCGAACTCGGTGGTGAGCACATCGGCGTCGGCGCGGGCCTGCGCGAGGTTGACGGGCGGATCGAAGGTTTGGGTGAAGGCGATCATCTCGTCAACCAGGCCGGAGGCCAGGACACTGGCGATCATGGTGCGGTGCCGAGGATCGGGGACGGCGTCGAGGCCGCTCCGCGTGGTGTAGTGGAGGGTGTCCACGCCAGGCGGTCGGGGGTGCCTGATCGTGCGGCGGTCTGTCGAGTCCACACTGCGTCCTTCCGTACGTCGTTTCCGGTCAGAGGCGCGTACCTTTACGGCCGCGCTGGATACTCACACAGTTGATCCCCTCACTGACTGCCAATGAGGCGTCGTGAACTCGACTGGGTGTACGCCGCGCAAACGGGTTGACGGCAGCGGGAGTGCCGAAATCGCCGGAAGCCGAAGGCAGACACACTCGGCAGCACCGCCCCAGCCCGAGGGCGACACCTACACGGGGTCCATCACGCCCCGTTCCTGCTCACCCACGCCCTCCTGGCCGAAGGAGTGCTCACGCGCGAAGCGCGGATCATCAACATGTCCTCGTTCGTGGAAAAGCGCGGCAGGCTCGATGCCACCGATCCAGATGTCGCGGGAACGTCGTGGAGCAAGCGCTTCTACGACCAGATCAACGTCTACGCGACGAGCAAACTCGTCAGCCTCCTGGCCGCGCGAGAACTCGCACATCGCCTACCTGACGGCATGAGCGTCTACAACGCCAATCCTGGGATGGCCAAGGGCACCGCGATGAACAGCAACACCGGTGGTCTGATGCGGCTGACCACTCCGCTGTTCCGTCCGTTCGCCATCACCCCGGACGAAGGCGTGCAGACCCCGGTCTGACTTGCCAGCGCCTCGCCCGCACCGTGCCCCAGCGGCGGCTTCTTCAGCGAGTCCCAGCCGGACACCCCTTCACGCCTGGCCCTGAACGACGCTCTCGCCCGGACCGTTACACCAAAACCGCAGCCCTCCTCGGGGTGGAGCCCCTCACGAGGTAGGGCCAGCCCGGAACCGGTTGTCACGCCGCGGTTGCGGCTGCCTCCCCCTGCAGGGTCCGCGGGCCGGGCACCGTGCAGCCCTCTCGGCAGCTGTTGACCGCGACGGTCCGGCTCGGCTCGCAACTTCCGGTGACGGGTTCGGACTTCCTGGAACGGGCATGCAGGAAGGTCGAGGCATGGAGCCGTGATTACGATCGGCTTCAGGTGGAGTCGCTTCCCAAGGTGGCTTCACTTGCCGTGATCCGCGCTGCTCGGAAGGAGCATGAATGACCGGCCCCACCCTTGACCTGGCCAGCGCCGAGTGGCGCAAGTCCGGCTACAGCAACAACGGGGGCAGTTGCATCGAGGTGGCCCCCGGCTTCCCGGGTGTACTGCCCGTCCGTGACTCCAAGGACCCCGAGGGCCCTGCCCTCGTCTTCCCCGCCGACGCCTGGTCCTCGTTCGTCGCCGCCGTCCAGGCCGGCGAGTTCGGCGAGGTCTGACGCACGCACGTCGCGCGAGCCCCACTACCCGCAGATGGGTAGTGGGGCTCGCGCATCGCTGCCGATGACACCGTTCCAGACAGGGCCACGCCCCGGAGAAGCCGGACGGGGCCGTCCGGTCACGGTCAGCCGATGGTGGCCGACCACCGGCCCCGGGACAGGTGGATCACGCCGTCCGGGGTGACGACGGCGCGGCAGCCGTAGAGCGGCAGGCCGCCTTCGACCTCCCGCCAGTTCCGGATGGATTCGAGTTCCGACCACAGGCGGCGGGGGCCGCTCTGGTGGACGGTCGGCGGCTCGAACTTCGTGGCCTCTGCGCGCGCCCATGACCCGTCCGGATGGGCGAGACAGGCCGTACGGCCCTCGGGCGTCTCCTCGAAGTCGACTTCGATGCCCGGGATGCTGATCGTGAGCATCGACCAGACTTCCCAGTTGTTGCGGATGTCGGTGACCGGGTACCGGAAGAGCTTGACGTTCTCCCCGTCGGCTTCGCGGGCGGTCTCGAACAGCTCGCCCAAACCGGGCGGGTAGGCGGAGCCGTGGCGCGTGGTCATGAAGCCCGCCCAGTCACGTTCGATCACGCCGGTCGCTCCGCCGTCCGGGGTCTTCCAGGCCGTCAGGATCAGTGCCGTGTCCGCGATGGTAGTGACGAGCCGTCCACCGCGCCGAAGCGCCTGGAGCCACGGGACCGGGACAGGGCGGGCGGACACGGTGGCTACGATCCGGTCGTAGTCGCCCGGGAGGGCGTCGGTGGCGTCCTGAGTGACGAAGTGAGGGCTCAGCCCCATGCCTGCGAGGCGGCCCCGCGCGGCGTCGACCAGGTACCCGTCGATGTCCACGCTCGTCACGCGATCCGAACCGAGCCGCGTGGCGGCAATGGCGGTCAACCCGCCTGCGCCGGTGCCGATGTCCAGCAGGTCGTGCTCGGCGGCGATCCGGCCGTGCCGCAGCATCTTGACCACGAGCGGCGTGAGCGTGGCCGACGACGTGGGCAGCCCGGTCGGGCGGTCATCCGGCTTCGCGTGGTCCGCGTGCAACCCGCCCACGCTGGTGACCAGGGACTCGTTCCCGTAGGCCCGTTGGAGCCAGAAGTCCGGGTTCGCTTCCCCTACCTGAAGCTGCCAAGTGCCGCCCTCGACAGGCTCCCACCACCTGGGGACCAGTTCGTGCCGGGGAACGCCGGCCACCGGGTTCCGCCATCGGGAGTCCGGATCGGTCGCCCGGGAAGCCAGATCGGCGGCCTGTCCTTCCCATGGGATGCGTGTCATGCCTCGGGATCCTTTCAATGAATTCGTGCGGAGCCCCGGCCGTTCACGGCCGGGAGGAATCGCGTCCAGCCCGCAACTTCCGGTGACTGGTTCGGACTTCCTGGAGCGGGAATGCAGGAAGGTCGAGGCATGGAGCCGTGACCACGATCGGCTTCAGGTGGAGTCGTCGCTCTCCAAGGTGGCTTCGCTTGCCGTGATCCGCACTGCTCGGAAGGAGCATGAATGACCGGCCCCACCCTTGACCTGGCCAGCGCCGAGTGGCACAAGTCCACCTACAGCAACAACGGGGGCACTTGCGTTGAGGTAGCTCCGAACTTCCCTGGTATGACGCCCGTCCGTGACTCCAAGGACCCCGAGGGTCCTGCCCTCGTCTTCCCCGCCGACGCCTGGTCCTCGTTCGTCGCCGCCGTCCAGGCCGGCGAGTTCGGCGAGGTCTAACACACGCACGCTGTCCGAGCCCCACTGCCCACGATGGGCAGTGGGGCTCGCGCGTCAGAAGGAACTGCGGCGGGAGCAGCTCCGATCGAGGGGTGGCCGCTCCCCGCCGGAGCGGCGATTCCGGCGGAGAGCGGTGTGGCTCGGCGAGGGTCTGGCGCCAACGTGCCCTCGGAGCCGGCCGGCAGGGGAGGTAGGCCTGCCGGCGCCCGTCCGTGACTGTCCTTCACGGACGGGCGTTGAACCCCGCCGCCGCACGGGATGAGCACTCGCGGCGCGGTGGCGGGAGCGTGTTGTCAGTCCGGCACGAACGTGCCGCATCTGCACGGGCGTTGAACCGGCGGCTCGGTGGTCGACTCGTCACCCGCCTCGACCGCGTTTCGTTGCGTCGTCCCCGCCATAGCGGTGAAGCCGCCGGCCGCCAACGAGCTGAGGTGCAGCCCGGCGAGCAGCATCTCCCCCGAGGTCACGCCGGCTCCGGAAACATCGGCCGACGCTGGGAGTTGCTCCCCGTGCCCGGCGCGATCTCCCTGGGGTCGCACCGTCGCAGCTGATCGGGCCTGGTCGTCCACTCGCACCCCCCGCCGAGCGGCCTCAGGAAGGCCGCCCCGCAGAGGATCTCCATGAAGACCCCCTCCTTCGGCTGGCCGTCGTCGTCTCGGTGCTTCAGGTCCCGCACCACCTCGTTGCGGACGAAGTCGGGCAGCGCGGATTTCGGGTTTTCGGGCATGGGAGTCTCCGTAGCGCTTCGCTCTCGGCGTGTCACTTGGTGTAGCCATGGTGGCGCGACAGCCTCTACGATCGGAAGGGCTTAACCCTTGACCGTTTCGTCGAGTTACAAGGCACGGTGAATCATGGAGTTCGAGGAGACTGATCAACCGTCATCTCCGGCCATCCGCTTCGGAAACGAGCTTCGCAGGTCACGGCGTGCGAGGAACCTCTCCCAGACCAAGCTCGCCAAGATCATGGGCTTCAGTCACGCCCTGGTGTCGTACGTCGAAGGAGCTAAGAAGCCCGTAACCATTAACTTCGCCACGGCAGCCGATCAAGCGCTCGATACAGGGGACAAGTTCCGGGAACTGTTCCGCCAGATCGAGCACGCCAGCCTGCTGGAGGGGTTCGAAGAGTTCGCCAGGGAGGAGGCCCGCTGCCGGAAGATACGGACGTTCGAGCTGAACGTGGTCCCGGGACTCTTCCAGACCGAGGAGTATGCAAGCGCCCTGGCGAACGCCGCAGTTCTCCGAGGCAGCATCACCAAGGAGCAGGCCGCACAACGAGTCGCCTTCCTCATGGATCGGCAGCAAATCATCCGAGCCGAACGCATCCCCGTGCTTCACGCGGTCATGGACGAGAGCTGCCTGCGCCGACCCGTCGGAGGCCCGGCCGTCATGCAGGCACAGCTTCGGCACCTTGAGAGCCTGGCCGAACTCCCGTTTCTCACACTCCAGGTAGCCCCGGTGACGCTTGGCGAGCACATCCCGTTCACGATGCCCATCGTTCTGTTGACCCTGCCGGATCGCTCCACCATCGGCTATGCGGAGTCACAGGCACGTGGCATCCTGGAACGGGACCGCAAGACGGTCGAGGCGTGGAGCCGTGACTACGATCAGCTCCAGGTGGAGTCACTTTCCAAGGTGGCTTCGCTTGCCAAGATCCGCGCTGTTCGGAAGGACTATGAATGACCGGCCCCATCCCCAACCTGGCCAGTGCCGAGTGGCGTAAGTCCGGCTACAGCAACAACGGGGGCAACTGCATCGAGGTGGCTCCTGGCTTCCCGGGTGTACTGCCCGTCCGTGACTCCAAGGACCCCGAGGGTCCTGCCCTCGTCTTCCCCGCCGACGCCTGGTCGTCGTTCGTCGCCGCCGTCCAGGCCGGCGAGTTCGGCGAGGTCTGACGCGCACGACTCTCGCGAGCCCCACTACCCACGACGGGTAGTGGGGCTCGCGCGTTCTGGGTGGTGACAGTGTTTCAACTGCGTTCACCGAATGCTCGTGCGCGGTCTTGTGCACCGTGCGGGCGGCAACGTTGGATGTACAACATCCGCTGACCGTCGCGTTCACGTCATACCCTCACGGAGCCCCAATGCCGCTGTCGTCCCTCCGCAAGGCCGCCGCCGCCTGCGCTGCCGCCGCCGTGCTCGGCGCGCTCGCCACTGCCCCCGCCACGGCTGCCACCGGCGCCACGACCGAGTCCGCCCCGGTCACCGCGCCCGCGCTGGACGTCCTCACGTACAACACGTTCCTGATGAGCACGACCCTCTACCCCAACTGGGGCCAGCAGTACCGGGCGCAGGCGATCGCCTCGGCGGACTTCTTCCAGGGCCACGACGTGGTCGTCCTGGAGGAGGCCTTCGACAACGCGGCCTCCGACGCCCTGACCGCCAAGGCCTCGGCCGCCTACCCGTACCACACCCCGGTCGTCGGCCGCTCCACCAGCGGCTGGGACGCGACCTCCGGCAGCTACAGCTCCGCCACCCCCGAGGACGGCGGCGTGACGCTGCTCAGCAAGTGGCCGATCCTGCGCAAGGAGCAGTACGTCTACAAGGACGCCTGCGGCTCGGACTACTTCTCGAACAAGGGCTTCGTCTACGCCGTCCTGAACGTGAACGGCCAGCGCACCCACGTGGTCGGCACCCACCTGCAGTCCACCGACTCGGGCTGCTCCAGCGGCCAGCCGGCCGCCATCCGGGCCAAGCAGCTCACGGCCATGCGCGGCTTCCTGGACGCCAAGCAGATCCCGGCGAACGAGCCGATCCTGCTCGCCGGTGACCTCAACATCGACTCGCACGGCTCCGAGTACCAGGCCCTGCTGGACAACGCCAACCTGGCGCCGGCCTCCGCCCGCACCGGCTGGCCGTACTCCTTCGACACCGCCGACAACTCCATCGCCGCCTACCGCTACCCGGGCGAGCCCAAGGAGGACCTGGACTACGTGCTCTACCGGGCCGACCACGCCCGCCCGCAGCAGTACACCAACCAGGTCCTGCGCACGCACAGCGCGCCGTGGACGGTGAGCAGTTGGGGCAAGAGCTACACCTACACCGACCTCTCCGACCACTACCCGCTCGCCGCGCACTGACCGGAGAAGCGAACTGACCGGGGAAGCACACTGACAGGGGACCAACCCGCAGGGAACTAAGCAGCCCCGAAGGGCAGTTCCAGCTCCGCCCAGACCACCTTGCCGTCCCTGGTCAGCCGGCTGCCCCAGCGCTGGGCCAGCTCGCTGACCAGGAACATGCCGCGCCCGCCCTCGTCCTGCTCGGCGAAGGGGCGCAGCTGCGGCGCCGACCCGCCGGCGTCGGAGACCTCCAGGGTGAGCACCCGGTCGCGGAACAGCCGCAGCCGCCGCGGGGCGTCGGCGTGCAGCAAGGCGTTGGTGACCAGTTCGCTGACCAGCAGCTCGGCGTAGTCGGAGAGGGCGGTCAGGCCCCAGGCGTCCAGGGTGGCGCGGGTGAAGCGGCGGGCCTTGCCGGGCAGCCGGCCGCCGCCGGTGAGCGGGAGGGTGGCGATCCGGTCGGCGGGCAGCGGCAGGACCCGCGCCATGATCATCGCGATGTCGTCCTCGGTGCCGTCGGTGACGAGTGCGCCGAGGACGGCGTCGCAGTTCTCCTCCAGGGTTCGGCCGGGCCCGGCGAGGGTGTCGGCCAGCAGGTCGATGCCGTCGTCGAGGTCCTGGCCGCGCCGCTCGACCAGGCCGTCGGTGTAGAGGGTGACCATGCCGCCCTCGGGCAGGGTGAACTCGATCGACTCGAAGGCCACCCCGCCGACGCCCAGCGGCACGCCGGGCGGCACCTCGACCCGGCGGGCGGTGCCGTCGGGGGCGACCGAGATCGGCGGCAGGTGGCCGGCCGAGGCGATCTGGACGGTGCGCTCCAGCGGGTCGTAGACGGCGCAGATGCAGGTGGCGAACTGGCCCTCGCCGATGCCCGAGGCGGTCTCGTCCAGGCGGGTGAGGACCTGCTCGGGCGGCATGTCGAGGGTGGCGAGCGTCCTGGCGACGGTGCGCAGCTGGCCCATGGTGGCGGCGGCCCGGATGCCGTGGCCCATCACGTCGCCGACCACCAGGGCGACCCGGCCGCAGGACAGCGGCACGACGTCGAACCAGTCGCCGCCGACCTCGCTGACCACGCTGCTGGGCAGGTAGCGGTAGGCGATCTCCAGGCCCAGGGTGCGGTGGATCTCCTGTGGCAGCAGGCTGCGCTGGAGGGTGAGCGCCGTCTCCCGCTCGCGCCGGTAGAGCCGGGCGTTGTCGATGGCCAGCGCGGTGCGGGCGACCAGTTCCTCGGCGAGCGCCACGTCGGCGTCGCTGAACGGCTCGGAGTTGCGCATCCGGATGAACTCGGAGCCGCCGAGCACCATGCCCCGGGCGGTGAGCGGCACCATCAGGTACGAGTGGATGCCCGCCGCGATGCCGGGCTCGACCCGGTCCTCGCTGGAGACCAGGCCGCGCAGCACCTCGGCGTCCACGTGGGCGCGCAGCAGGGGGCGTCCGCTGCGCAGGCACTGGGTGTAGCTGCGGTCGGGGGCGTACTCGGAGGTCTCGCCGACGGTGTCCACGGCGTGCGCGAGGCCCGACTCGTAGGACTCGCCGACCGCGACGGCACGCAGGGTGACCGTCCGGTCGGAGGGGATGGGGGTGGGTTCGGCGCCGCGCAGCACCGGTTCCAGCAGGTCGACGGTGGCGAAGTCGGCGAACCGGGGGACGACGGCCTCGATCAGCTCCTCGGCGGTGCGCTGGAGGTCGAGGGTGGTGCCGATCCGGGCCGTTGCCTCGGCGATGGTGGCGAGCCGTTCCTGGGCGCGGGCGGCGCGGGCCTCGGCCTGGAAGCGCTCGGTGACGTCGATGATCGAGGAACAGACGCCGAAGACCCGGCCGGTGGAGTCCTCCAGCCGGAAGTAGGAGGCGGACCAGGCGCGGTCGCGCTTCGGGTCCCCTGGCACCCGGCCGTGGGAGCGGGCGTCCACCACGGGCTTGCCGCTCCTGAGCACCTGCCGCATGGTCTGCTCGATCTCGACGCTGTTGATGCCGGGCAGCACCGCGGGTATCCGGCGGCCGAGGTGGGCCGCGATGGGGACGCCGTTCATCCGGGCGAGCGCCTCGTTGAGCCGGACGTAGCGCAGCTCGGTGTCGTAGACGGCCATGCCGATCGGCGAGCGGTCGAAGACGCCGTCCAGGACGGCGAGGTCGGCCTCGACCGCCTGGAGGGCGCGGATGTCGGAGGCGGTGGCGAGCAGCAGCAGGGTGCCGGCCGGGCCGGCGATCGGGTAGGTGCGGAACTCCAGGTCGACCTTGTGGCCGTCGCGGTGGCGGACCGGGAAGACGCCGGACCAGCCGGCGGAGCCGCCCATGATGTGGGCGAACAGGGACAGCACCTCGGGGCGGTCGGTGCCGTCGGTGAGCAGCTGGGCGGCGTAGCTGCCGACGGCCTCCTCGGCGGAGTAGCCGAGCAGCGCCTCGGCGTCCTCGCTCCAGTGCAGGATCAGGCCGTCGCCCTGGAGCAGGGCCGTCGCGAGCGGGACGAGTCGGTGGCCTTCGGGGCGTACGGGGGTGGCGCCCGGTGCGGGGCCGGCGGCGGAGGTCACGTCCCACTCGTTTCCGTGCATGATCAGGCAGCACCCCGGTTCGGCTCGTGCCCGGCCGGGGGCCTCACGGTCCGTGCCGGCCGGGATTCTTCTCCAGACTGCACGGACATCGGCCGCCCGGCGACCCCTTGGTCAGGGGTCGTCCGGCCGTTCCGGTAGTACGGGAGTCATGGGCGTACCGGCCGCAGCGTACTCTCCAGAACGCCGGTCCACTGCCGGATCACCCCGGATCGTCGGACGCTGTCGTCGGTGAGCAGGTTGGCCAGGCCCAGCCCGCGGGCGAGGTCGAGGGTGGCCTGCACGGACTCGCGCACGCCGGGGCGGGTCTCGTCGGCGTCCAGGAACTCGACGGCGGCCCGGTGGGCCTCCCGGCCGACGTGCCCCTCCAGGGCGATGATCCGCTCGCGCAGCGGCTCCTCGGTGGCGGCGGCCGTCCACAGGTGCAGGGCGGCGCGGAACAGCGGGCCGGTGTAGAGGCGCACGATCATGTCGACGACGGCCCGGGTGCGGTCGGGGCCGGCGGCCGGCAGCTCGCCCGTGTGGGCGCGGACGGCGGCCAGCCGCTCGGCGGTGACGTGCTCGACGGCCGCGGTGAACAGGTCCTCGCGGGTCGGGAAGTGGTGCTGGGCTGCGCCCCGGGACACTCCGGCGCGCTCGGCGACCACGGTGACGGTGGAGCCGTGCCAGCCGAGCTCGGCCAGGCAGTCCACGGCCGCCGCGAGCAGCCGGGCCCGGGTGGCGCGGCTGCGGTCCTGCTGGGGGGCGCGGGCGGCGGAGTGGCTGGTCATGGCTGGCGGCGGTTCCTGTTCCGGTGGGGGCTCGGCGGGCCGGTCGTGCCCGACGGGCCCGTCGCTCCCGGCGGGCCCGCCGTGCTCGGCGGGTCGATCCTCACAGACGGGCGCCGGTCTTCGGCCGCCGGGGGCCCGGCCGCTCAGCGGGAGGCCTCGGGGGCGGCTCCGACGGGCGCGGCGGCGGCGGACGCGCGGCGCGAGGCCTCGCGGGCCCGTAGCTCGCGCCGGAGGATCTTGCCGGCCGCGGACTTGGGGACGGCCTCGACGAACTCCACCGCGCGGACCTTCTTGTACGGGGCCACCAGCCCGGCCACGAAGCCGGTGACCTCCTCCGCGCTCAGGCCGCTGCCCGGAGCACGGACCACGAAGGCCTTCGGGCACTCGGTGCCGTCGGCGTCCGGAACGCCGATCACGGCGGCGTCGACGATCTGCGGGTGGCCGAGCAGCACGGCCTCCAGCTCGGCCGGGGCCACCTGGTAGCCCTTGTACTTGATCAGCTCCTTCACCCGGTCGACGATGTACAGGTACCCCCGGTCGTCGACGAAGCCGACGTCGCCGGTGTGCAGCCAACCCTCGGCGTCGACCACCGCGGCGGTGTCGGAGGGGCGGCCGAAGTACCCCTTCATCACCTGCGGGCCCCGGATCAGCAGCTCGCCCGGCTCGCCGGGCCCGAGGTCCTCGCCGGCGCCGTCCAGGGCGGCGACCCGCAGCTCGGTGGACGGGATCAGCCGCCCCACCGAGCCGGGCGAGGGGTCGCGCTCCAGCGGGGAGACCACGTGGGTGACCGGGGACAGCTCGGTCATGCCGTAGCCCTGGAGCAGGTGCGGCAGGCCCAGGCGGCGGGCGCAGGCGGCGGCGAGCTCCGGGTCCAGCGGGGCGGCCGCGCACAGCAGGTACTCGACGGAGGAGAGGTCGAAGCGCTCCACGACCGGGTGCCTGGCCAGGGCGAGCGCGATCGGCGGGGCCACCACCAGCGCCTGCACCCGCTGCTCCTCGATGGTGCGGCAGAACTGCTCCAGGTCGAAGCGGGGCAGCACCACCACGGTGGCGCCGCAGCGCAGCGGCTGGTTGAGCAGCGCCGTCAGGCCGTAGATGTGGAAGAAGGGCAGCACGGCGAGCACCCGTTCGCCCACGGCGGGCCGGTAGAGGGCGTCGCACTGGGCGAGGTTGGTGGCGATCGAGCGGTGGGTGAGCATCACCCCCTTGGGCAGTCCGGTGGTGCCGCTGGAGTAGGGCAGCACCGCGACGTCCCGGCCGGGGTCGATGGCGATCCCGGGGGCGGGGCCGGTGGTGGCCAGCAGGTCGGCGAGCGAGCGGTGGCCCTCGGCGCCGTCCAGGACGAGGATCTCGGCCAGTGGGCCGCCCTGCTCGGCGAGCAGGGCGGCGGCCTTGCGGGCGGTCGGCAGGAGTGGGGAGACGGTCACCAGCCAGCGGGCGCCGCTGTCGCCGAGCTGCCCGGCCAGGTCGGCGGGCGTGGCCATCGAGGACACCGTGGTCACGGTGGCGCCGGCCCGGGTGGCGCCGTAGAAGGCCGTCGGGTAGCCGAGCGTGTTGGGGCTGAACAGGGCCACCACGTCGCCCTGGCGCACCCCGGCCGCGGCCAGCCCGGCGGCCACCCGCTCGACGCCGGCGGCGAGCCGCGCGTAGCTGACGCGCTCCCCGGTGACGCCGTCGATCAGGGCCGGCCCGTCGCCGTACGCCGCCGCGCCGCCGAGTACCGCGTCATGGATCGGCAGGTCCACCGTCGGCACGTCCGGGAATTCGCTGCGGAACACCAAAGTAAGCCTCCAGGAAGGTAGTTGACGCATCGACTGGCGCGGCGAAAGGTCGACCGAGGGTACGAACAGGAGCATACGGACCATGACGTCCGCCACTGCAAAGTTCGCCGAGATGTCCCTCTGGTGACCCACCGGGGGCACGCCCGGCGGGTGCGTCCGGTGGGTGCGGTGCGTCCGGTGGGTGCGGTGCGTCCGGTGCGTCCGGCGCTGCGGACTAATAGGACTTCGGGAGGCCGAGGGTGTGCTGGGCGACGTAGTTGAGCACCATCTCGCGGCTGACCGGGGCGACCCGGCCGACCCGGGTGGCGGCCAGCAGCGCGCCCAGCCCGTACTCCTGGGTGAGGCCGTTGCCGCCCAGCGTCTGCACCGCCTGGTCGACGGTACGGGCGGCGGCCTCGCCGGCCGCGTACTTGGCCATGTTGGCGGCCTCCCCGGCCGCCACGTCCTCCCCCGCGTCATAGAGCAGCCCGGCCTTCTGGGTCATCAGCCGGGCCAGCTCGATCTCCACCGCGCACTGGGCCAGCGGGTGGGCCAGGCCCTGGTGGGCACCGATCGGGGTGGACCAGACGGTGCGGGTCTTCGCGTACTCGACGGCCTTGCCGAGGGCCTGGCGGGCCAGGCCGAGGGAGAACGCGGCGGTCAGCACGCGCTCGGGGTTGAGGCCGGCGAACAGTTGCAGCAGGCCGGCGTCCTCGTCGCCGACCAGGGCGTCGGCGGGCAGCCGGACGTCGTCCAGGAAGACCTGGAACTGCTTCTCGGGGGCGACGAGTTCCATCGGTATCGCCCGGTACTCGAAGCCGGCGGCGTCGCGCGGGACGATGAACAGGCAGGGCTTGAGCCTGCCGGTGCGGGCGTCTTCGGTGCGGGCGACGAACAGCACGGCGTCGCAGTGGTCGATGCCGGAGACGAACACCTTGCGGCCGGTCAGCAGCCAGTCCCCGCCGTCCCGGCGGGCGACGGTGGAGATCCGGTGCGCGTTGGAGCCGGCGTCCGGCTCGGTGATGCCGAAGGCCATCTTGCGGCTGCCGTCGGCGAGTCCGGGCAGCCAGCGCTGCTTCTGCTCCTCGGTGCCGAAGCGGGCGATCACGGTGCCGCAGATCGCCGGGGAGACGATGAGCAGCAGCAGGGGGCAGCCGGCCGTGCCCAACTCCTCCAGCACGATGGCCAGATCGGTGACGCCGCCGCCCCCGCCGCCGTACTCGGCGGGCAGGTTCACGCCGAGGTAGCCGGCCTTGCCGGCGTCCGCCCACAGCTCGTCGGCGGGCTCGCCGGCCCGGGCCTTGGCCATGTAGTAGGCGGAGCCGTAGCGGCGGCCGAGGTCGCCGACGGCCTGGCGCAGGGCCCGGCGTTCGGGGGTCTCGATGAGCTGACTGCCGATGGTGGACATGCGGGGTCCTTCCTCAGGCTTCTGCGGCGGGCTGGACGGCGGCTGTTGCGGCGGGCTCGGCGGCAGGTTCTGCGGCGGACCCGGCGGCGGGATCTGTGGCGGACCCGGCCTCGGGTACTGCGGCGGGCCCGGCCTCGGGCCGTGGGGCGGGCTGCACGACGGCGAGCAGGGTGCCGAGCTCGACCTGTCGGCCGGGGACGGCACGGAGTTCGACCAGGACGCCGTCGGCGGGGGCGGTGACGCGGTGCTCCATCTTCATCGCCTCCAGGACGAGCAGCGGCTGGCCGGCGGTGACGGTGTCGCCGACGGCGGCGGTGGTGCGCACGACGGTGCCGGGCATCGGGGCGAGCAGCGCGCCCGGGTCCGTCCGGGCGGCGGGGTCGGGGAAGCGCGGCAGGGCGGTGAGCGCGATGCCCCCGTTCGGGGTGTCGACGTACACCCGGTCGCCGTAGCGCGCGACGCGGTGGCCGCGCCGGACGGCGCCCTCGCGCAGGGTGACCTGCTCGGGCGAGGCGTCCAGGAGCTCCGCCTGCGGGTGGTCGTCGGCCCGCAGGCCGTCCCGGGTGAGGCGGTAGCGGACCTCCAACTCGGCGCCGTCGTCGGCGCGGTAGCGCTTGGACTGAGGCTGCGAGGGCAGGTTGCGCCAGCCCGACGGCAGTGCGCCGTGCGGGCCGGTGCGCCGGGCGGCGGCGTCGGCGAGGGCGGCGGCCAGGGCGGCGCGCGCGGTCTCCTTGCCGTCCGGGGCGGTGAGCTCGGCCGCGTGCTCGGCCAGGAAGCCGGTGTGCAGGCGTTCGGCCAGGAAGGCCGGGTGCCGCAGCGTCCGGACCAGCAACTCCCGGTTGGTGGCGGGCCCGTGGACCCTGGCGCGGGCGAGCGCGTCGGCCAGCCGGCGGGCGGCGGCGGCACGGGTCGGCGCCCAGGCGATCACCTTGGCGAGCATCGCGTCGTAGTGCGGGGTGATCTCGTCGCCGGCCGCCACGCCGGAGTCCAGCCGGACGCCCTGCCCGCCGAACTCCTGGTACGGCACGGTGAGTTCGAGGCGGTGCAGGGTGCCGGTGGCGGGCTGCCAGTCCTTCGCCGGGTCCTCCGCGTACAGCCGGGCCTCGATCGCGCAGCCGGTGGCGGGCGGCGGGACCGGCCCGGGCAGCCGCTCCCCCTCGGCGACGGCGAGTTGGAGCGCCACCAGGTCCAGTCCGGTGACCGCCTCGGTGACCGGGTGCTCGACCTGGAGGCGGGTGTTCATCTCCAGGAAGTGGAACCGGCCATCCTCGCCGAGCATGAACTCCGCCGTACCGGCGCCGGTGTAGCCGATCGCCCGGGCGGCGCTGACGGCCGCCGCGTGCAGCCCGGCGCGCACCGCCTCGGGCAGGCCGGGGGCCGGGGCCTCCTCGATCACCTTCTGGTGCCGCCGCTGGAGCGAGCAGTCGCGGTCGCCGACCGCCCAGACCGTGCCGTGCGCGTCGGCCAGCAGCTGGACCTCGACGTGCCGCCCGGCGGGCAGGTAGCGCTCGCAGAACACCTCGTCCGAGCCGAAGGCCTTCGCCGCCTCGGCGCGGGCGGCGGCCAGTGCGCCGGGGAGCTCCGCGAGCGTGCGCACCACCCGCATGCCGCGTCCGCCGCCGCCCGCCGCCGCCTTGACCAGGAGCGGCAGGTCGGCCTCGGTGGGGTCGGTCAGGGCGTCCAGCACGGGCACCCCGGCCGCGGCCATCAGCCGCTTGGCCGCCGTCTTGGAGCCCATCGCGGCGATCGCGGCCGGCGGCGGGCCGACCCAGACCAGCCCGGCGTCCAGCACGGCCTGCGCGAACTCGGCGCTCTCCGACAGGAATCCGTACCCGGGGTGGACGGCGTCCGCGCCCGCCGCCAGCGCGGCGCGGACGATCAGGTCGGCGCGCAGGTAGGTGTCGGCGGGCGCGGCGCCGGGCAGCCGCACGGCCGCGTCGGCCTCACGGACGTGCGCGGCGCCGGCGTCCGGGTCGGAGTGGACGGCGGTGGTCGCGACGCCCAGGGCCCGGCAGGTGCGGAAGACCCGGCGGGCGATCTCGCCACGGTTGGCGACCAGCAGGTTGGTGATCATGTCTCGGGTGCCCCTCACAACTCGGCCTCACAGCTCCGTCGAACAGCTCGGTCTCGCAGCTCCGTCTCACAACTCGGTCTCGCGGCTCGGTGTCGCAGCTCGGCCTCACATCCGGAAGACGCCGTAGCCGCGCGCGCCCTCGACCGGCGCGTTGTGGATCGCGGACAGGCACAGGCCGAGCACCGTACGGGTGTCGCGCGGGTCGATCACGCCGTCGTCGTACAGCCGCCCGGACAGGAAGACCGGCAGCGACTCGGCCTCGATCTGCTGCTCGACCATGGCGCGGATCGCCGCGTCCGCGTCCTCGTCGTACGGCTGCCCCTTCGCGGCGGCCGACTGCCGGGCGACGATCGACAGCACCCCGGCGAGCTGCTGCGGGCCCATCACCGCGGACTTGGCGCTCGGCCAGGCGAACAGGAAGCGCGGCTCGAACGCCCGCCCGCACATGCCGTAGTGGCCGGCGCCGTAGGACGCGCCGATCAGCACCGACAGGTGCGGCACCCGGGAGTTGGCGACGGCGTTGATCATCATCGCGCCGTGCTTGATGATGCCGCCCTGCTCGTACGCCCGGCCGACCATGTAGCCGGTGGTGTTGTGCAGGAACAGCAGCGGGATGTCCCGCTGGTTCGCCAACTGGATGAACTGGGCGGCCTTCTGGGACTCCGCGCTGAACAGCACGCCCTGCGCGTTGGCCAGCACGCCGACCGGGTAGCCGTGCAGCCGGGCCCAGCCGGTGGCCAGGCTGGTGCCGTAGAGCGGCTTGAACTCGTCGAAGTCGGAGCCGTCGACGATCCGGGCGATCACCTCGCGCGGGTCGAAGGGCACCTTGAGGTCGCCCGGGACGATGCCCAGCAGTTCCTCCTCGTCGTACTTCGGCGGCTCGGCCAGCCGGTCCGGCGACGGGCCCGGCTTGCGGTGGTCCAGCCGGGCGACGATCCGGCGGGCCAGCCGCAGCGCGTCCGCCTCGTCCGCCGCGAAGTGGTCGGCCAGACCGGAGGTGCGGGCGTGCATCTCGGCGCCGCCGAGCGACTCGTCGTCGGCCTCCTCGCCGGTGGCCATCCTGACCAGCGGCGGGCCGCCGAGGAACACCTTGGCGCGCTCCCTGACCAGCACGGTGTGGTCCGACATGCCGGGCACGTAGGCGCCGCCGGCCGTCGAATTGCCGAACACCACGGCCACGGTGGGGATTCCGGCCGCGGAGAGCCGGGTGAGGTCGCGGAACAGCGCGCCGCCGGGGATGAAGATCTCCTTCTGGCTGGGCAGGTCGGCGCCGCCGGACTCGACCAGGTTCACCACCGGGAGGCGGTTGTCGAACGCGATCTCGTTGGCGCGCAAGGCCTTGCGCAGCGTCCACGGGTTGCTGGCGCCGCCGCGCACGGTCGGGTCGTTGGCGGTGATCAGGCACTCCACGCCCTCGATCACGCCGATGCCGGTGACCAGCGCCGCGCCCACCGGGTAGTCGCTGCCCCAGGCGGCCAACGACGACAGCTCCAGGAACGGCGAGTCCGGGTCGACCAGCAGCTCGATCCGCTCGCGCGGCAGCAGCTTGCCGCGGGCGCGGTGGCGATCCACGTACTTGGGGCCGCCACCGGCCAGCGCCTTGGCGTGCTCGGCGTCCAGCCCGGCCAGCTTGGCGAGCATCGCGGCCCGGTACTCGGCGTACTCGGGCCCGGCCGGGTCGACGCGAGTGGGCAGCACGGTCACAGCAGGGCCTCCGGGATGTCGAGGTCGCGGGAGCGCAGCCACTCCCCGAGCGCCTTGGCCTGCGGGTCGAAGCGGTGCTGGGCGGCGACGCCCTCGCCGAGCAGGCCGGTGAGGGTGAAGTTGACCGCGCGCAGGTTCGGGAGCAGGTGCCGGGTGACGGGCAAGTCGGCGGTCTCGGGCAGGAGTTCGCGCAGCTTGTCGACGGTGAGGGTGTGGGCGAGCCAGCGCCAGCCCGCCTCGGAGCGGGCCCAGACGCCGAGGTTGGCGTCGCCACCCTTGTCGCCGCTGCGGGCGCCGGCCACCAGGCCGAGCGGGGCGCGGCGACGCGGGCCAGCGGGGGGTGCGTCGGGGAGCTTCGGCTCTTCGGACGCATTGGCGGGCCGGCTCGTCACCGGGGCCGGCGGGACGGCGAGCCGGCGGCCGTCCGGCAGTACGGCGGTGTACTCGACAACCTTGGCGTCGACGTACGCGGCGGCGAACACCCCGTACGGCGCTCCGGGGCCGGGCGGCGCGGTGAGGTGGAAGCCCGGGTAGCCGGCCAACCCCAACTCCACGGCGGCCTTGCCCAGTTCGCGCCCGACCTTGGCTTGGTCCGGGTCGCGGGCGGTGAGCCGGAGCAGGGCGGAGGCGGCCTCCTCGGTGCCGGCGTCCGGGTGGTCGGTCCGGGCGAGCGTCCAGCGCAGCTCGGCGGGCTGGGCGGCGGGCGGCAGGGCGTCCAGGAACTGCCGCCGCACCAGGTCGGCCTTGGCCTCGATGTCGAGGCCGGTGAGGACGAACACCACCTCGTTGCGGTGGCCGCCGAGCCGGTTCAGGCCCACCTTCAGCGTGGGCGGCGGCGCCTCGCCGCGCACCCCGTCGATCCGGACCCGGTCCGGCCCCTCCTCGGCGAGCCGCACGGTGTCCAGCCGGGCGGTGACGTCCGGGCCCAGGTAGCGCGCTCCGCCCGTCTCGTACAGGAGTTGGGCGGTGACGGTGCCCGCGGTGACGGCGCCGCCGGTGCCCGGGTGCTTGGTGATCACGCTGGAGCCGTCGGCGTGCAGTTCGGCGATCGGGAAGCCCGGGCGGGTGACGTCGTGCTCGCGGAAGAACGCGTAGTTCCCGCCCGTCGCCTGGGCGCCGCACTCCAGCACGTGCCCGGCGACCACCGCCCCGGCGAGGGCGTCGAGGTCCGCCGCCGTCCAGCCGAAGTGGGCGATCGCGGGCCCGGCGACCAGCGCCGCATCCGTGACCCGCCCGGTGACCACCACCTCGGCGCCCGCGGCCAGACAGGCCGCCACCCCGAAGCCGCCGAGGTAGGCGTTAGCGGCCAACAGCCCTTCGGGCAAGCCGAGTTCGCTCCGGCGCGGCAGCAGGTCGTCCCCCTCGACGTGGGCGACGGCCACCGCAAGACCCTGGCGCTGCGCCAGGTTCCGCAGTTCGGCGGCGAGCCGGGCCGGGTTCAGCCCGCCCGCGTTCACCACGATCCTCACCCCGCGCTCCTGCGCCAGGCCGAGGCACTCCTCCATCTGCCGCAGGAACGTCCGGGCGTAGCCGAGGGACGGGTCCTTCAGGCGGTCCCGGGCCAGGATGAGCATGGTCAGCTCCGCCAGGTAGTCCCCGGTGAGCACGTCCAGCGGCCCGCCGGTGAGCATCTCCCGCACCGCCGCGAAGCGGTCCCCGTAGAACCCCGAGGCGTTGCCGACCCGCAGTACCGAGCGTTCGCGCGCCAAAGTGCCTCCCCTGCCGGCGGGTTGGCGACGCTCCCACACGAGCGCCGCCGGGCAGCAGCGTGGCACCGGGCGCAGAAAAAAGCAATCACGCCTGCTTGTTTCAGGATGGCTCCACCGTTCGCGTCGAACCACGCACCCCTGAGCCTCACTGATTCGGCGACAGTTGCCCTGCCCTACCTTGCCTGGCCTGATTCTCCGAAACCCGACTGACACCGGCCCGTCGGTGCGACACGATGTCCGTCCGTCGTACTGGCGAGTGAAAGGCAGTCCGCATGCCGCAGCCTGCACCGCGACCGACTCCCGAATCGACCGACCTGCTCACCGCCGAACTGGTGGTGGACATGGCCGCCCCCGTGGCCCCGGCCATCTCGCCGGACGGCCGCCTGGTCGCCTACGGCGTGGTCGCGAACAGCGGAAGGGACGGACGGCCGCACAGCTCCGTCTGGGTCGCCGCCGCCGATGGCAGCACGGCCCCGCGCAGGCTGACCGACGGCACGGCCCGCGCCGCCGCCCCGAAGTGGGCGCCGGACTCGGCTTTCCTGTTCTTCACCTCCGACCGCGAGGAGCGGGGCACCGCTCAACTCCAGCGGATCCTTCTGGACGGCAGCGAGGACAGCGCCGAGGCAGAGCCCCTGACCAGGTGGCGCGGAGGCATCGGCGACCACTACCCGCTCGCCGACGGCCGCACCGTCGCGCTGCTCGCCGAGGACGAGCCCACTCCGGAGGACGAACGCCGGGACGCCGAGGGTGACGACGCGCAGGTCTGGGGCCGGCACCTCCCCGCCACCCGGCTGCGCCTGCTCGACCTGGCGACCGGCGCGGTCCGCACCGTGGACGGCCTCGGAGACCGCCATGTCGTGGAGGTGGCCCAGCGCCCGGACGGCGGCCCGCTGGCCGTGCTGAGCTGGGCCACCCCCGAGCTCGACCCCGGCGTCACGACGGCAAGCCTGCACCTGGTCGCCCCGGAGACGGGAGCCGTCCAGGACCTGGGCCCGGTCGGATTCGAGGCGCAGTCCCCGGTCTGGTGGAATGACAACGGTGAATGGCATCTGGCCCACCTGGCGGTGACGCCCGGGCACTTGGTCGGCGCGCTCGCCGTGATCGACACCGTCCCGCCGGCGACCAGCCCGACCGTCGAACAGCGCGATCTCACGCCCGGCATGTCCGTCTGCCCCACCGAGCTGGTGCAGGTCGCCGACGGGCCGCCGCTGGCGCTGTTCGCCGACGGGCTGGACACCGCGCTGTACCGGCTCGATCCGCAGTCGCTGCGGTTCCACCGACTGTCCTGCGCGCCCGGCACGCCAGGAACGCCAGGCACGCCCTGCACGCTCGCCGGGCTCGCTGCGAGCCGCTCCGGAGAGACCCTCGCCGTGCTGCTGAGCACCGCGCGCGAGCCCAGGAACGTCCACGCGGGACCCACGGGCGGGCCACTGCTCCGGCTCAGCGACACCAGTCCCGAACTGCGCGGGATCCGTTGGGGTGTCCAGGAACGGCTCAGCTACCAGGCGTCCGACGGACTCCAGTTGGACGGCCTGCTGATCCTGCCGCCCGGCCGGACTCGGGGCCAGGGCCCGTTCCCGCTCGTCACCATGGTCCACGGCGGCCCCTACTTCCGCCATGCCGACGAGTTCACGCTCACCGCGGTCGACTGCGGGCAGTGGCTGGCGACCGCCGGATACGCGGTCTTCCTGCCCAATCCCCGGGGCGGGTCGGGCCACGGCCATGAATTCGCCGCCGTGGTGGCGGGCGCGGTGGGCGGCGACGAGTGGACCGACATCCTCGCCGGGATCGACCTCCTGGTCGCCGAGGGAGTCGCCGATCCCGAACGCCTGGGCATCTCCGGCTGGAGCCACGGCGGTTTCATGGCGGCCTGGGCCATCGGCCAGACCGAGCGCTTCAAGGCCGCCATGATGGGCGCCGGCATCACCGACTGGGGCATGCAGGCCGGAACCGGCGAGTGGGGAGTCATGGACGCGGCGCTCGGCGGCAGCACCGGCTGGAACGGGCCGGGACCGCACCTCCACGACCGGAACAGCCCGATCTCCCACGTGTCCCGGATCCGCACCCCGGTCCTGATCCTGCACGGCGAGCAGGACACCAACGTCCCCCTCGGCCAGGCGATCCACTTCCATCGCGCACTGCGCCACTTCGGCGTCGAGCACGAGTTCGTCGTCTACCCCCGAGAGGGCCACGGGCTGCACGAGCGCGCCCATCAACTCGACGCCCTCCGGCGCATCCGCACCTGGTACGACCGCTGGCTGTAGGACCGTCAGCACGGGGACGAACGCCAGCGGTCGGCGACGAGACGGACTTCGCCGGGCTGGCTGCCGGAAGCGGTTGTGCACGGTCGACCAGACGCCGAACTCACGCGGCATCTCCCGCCACTGCCCCCACGCCCCTCGGGGGACCGTCTCCCAGGTGGCTCGTACTGCGAGCCGCTTGTGCGGGGCCTGGTCAGCGGCGGGCCAACACCGCGACCTCCCAGCCGAAGCCCACCACCAACCGGCCATCCGGTACCACGGCCACCGCCCAGACCCGCAGTGGGAACACCAGCTCCGGCCCGACCTGGTCGCCGGTGGTCAGGTCCCAGACCCGCACCGTACAGTCGTCGCCGCCGGTGACCGCCACGGGGCGGCCCTCGACCACCGCCGTCGCCACCGCGTTCACCTCACCGGTGTGGCCGGTGAAGGGTTGGCCGATCCGCTGGACGGTGGTCAGGTCCCAGACCCTCACCGTACAGTCGTCGCCGCCGGTGACCGCCACGGGGCGGCCGTCGACCACCGCCGTCGCCACCGCCAGTACGCAGTCGGTGTGGCCGGTCAGGGGCTCGCCGATCTGCTCGCGCGTGGTCAGGTCCCAGACCAGTACCGTGCCGTCGTCGCCGCCGGTGATCGCCAGGGGGCGGCCCTCGACCACCACCGTCGCCACCGCGTTCACCTCGCCGGTGTGGCCCGTCAGGGGCTCACCGACCTGCTGACCCGAAGGCAGGTCCCAGACCCGTACGTCATCGAAGCCGCCGGTGATCGCTACAGGGCGGCCGTCGACCACCCCCGTCGCCACCGCGTTCACCCCCTCCTCGTGGCCGGTGGGCGGCTCGCTGATCTGCTCGCGCGTGGTCAGGTCCCATACCCGCAGGGTTTCATCGTGGCTGCCGGTGACCGCCACGGGGCGGCCCTCGACCACCGTCGTCGCCACCGCCCACACCCAGCCGTCCCGGTCGGTGAGGTGACGGCCGATATGGCGACCAGCGGTCAGATCCCAGACCCGCACGGTCTGGTCAGAACTGCCGGTGACCGCGACGGGGCGGCCCTCGACCACCGCCGTCGCCACCGTGCCCACCTCGCCGGTGTGGCCGGTGAGCGGCTCACCCACCTGGCCGCCCGAGGTCAGGTCCCACACCCGCACCATCCCGTCCTGACTGCCGGCGATCACGTGGGGACGGCCGTCCAGCACCGCCGTCGCCATCGCCCGTACCTTGTCGGTATGGCCGCGCACCGGCTCGCCGAGCGGCTTGCCCGTGGCCGGATCCCACACCTGGAGCGTCCAGTCCTCGCCTCCGCTGACGATGCAGGGACGGCCTTCGATCGTGGTCGTGACCACCGACAGCACCCATCCGTCGTGACCGGTGAGAGGTCGGCCGAGCTGCCGGCCGGTGGCCAGGTCCCACACCCGCACGGTCTCGTCGTGGCCACCGGTGACCGCCACGGGACGGCCGTCGAGCACCCCCGTCGCCACCGCTCGTACCGCCTCCTCGTGGCCGGTGAGCGGCTCGCCGATCTGCTCGCGGGTGGTCAGGTCCCACACTCGCGCGGTCCCGTCGTGGCTGCCGGTGACCGCGACGGGACGGCCGTCGAGCACCGCCGTCGCCACCGAGTACACAGCAGAGGTGTGGCCGGTGAGCGGCTCGCCGATCTGCTCGCGCGTGGCCAGGTCCCACACCCGCACGTCGCCGCTGCCGGTGACCGCGACGGGGCGGCCGTCGAGCACCGCCGTCGCCACAGCCAACACCCCGGCTGTGTGGCCGGTGAGGGGTTGGCCGATCTGCTCGCGCGTGGTCAGGTCCCACACCCGCACGGTCCGGTCAGCACTGCCGGTGAGCGCCACGGGGCGGCCGTCGAGCACCGCCGTCGCCACCGCGCACACCTCGCCGGTGTGGCCGGTGAGAGGTTTGCCGATCTGCTGGCCGGTGGTCAGGTCCCATACCCGCACGGTCCGATCGGAACTGCCGGTGACCGCCGAGGAACTCCCGGTGACCGCCAAGGAACTGCCGGTGACCGC
Organism: Kitasatospora sp. NPDC059812; assembly: GCF_042732075.1. NCBI lineage: Bacteria > Bacillati > Actinomycetota > Actinomycetes > Kitasatosporales > Streptomycetaceae > Kitasatospora > Kitasatospora sp. NPDC059812. The sequence continues at coordinate 19,891 of NZ_JBHWIO010000035.1, read as the reverse complement.
CACGGGACGGCCGTCGACCACGGCCGTCGCGACCGCCAGCAACGCATCGGTAGTGTGGACGGTCGGAATACGACGCCGGGACCGGTCGAGCTGGCCGCCGGTGGCCCACTCGACGCCCCACGGTGCGGCGGGTTCGTCCTCCACCGGTACTGCGGTGATCAGTGCCGACAGCTCCCGGTCCCCGTAACGGGCCGCGTCCAGCGCCAGCAGCTGTCGGCGCACCCCCGCAGTGACGTCACGATGCAGGTCTGTCGAGGCCCGGTACACCGACGCGGCCAACCGCGCCGCCGGGCCCGACGCCGCGTCCAGCAACGCCAGTACCGATCCCGGGTCCGCGTTCACCAGGAACCCCGGATCGGCCAACCGCTCAACGGCCACGGCGGATTCAGCACGCGGGCGAATGCCCCGCAGATCATCGGACATGACCGGCACACTAGCCGTACCCGGCAACACGGCACCGCAGAAGGTGCGACCGCCAGACCCCCCGCCTGCCAATGGGCAGGGCGACGCCCCCGGCGGGCGTCGCCCTGCCGGGCACCCCGGGGATCAGCGGTTCTTGAACTCCTCGATGGCCTCCCGGACGGTCTCCTTCATCTCCTCGCTGCCGATGTGCCCCGAGTCCTCGGAGATGTGCAGCCTCGCGCCCGGCCACGCCTTCGCCAGCTCCCACGCCGTCTGCACCGGGCCGCCCATGTCGTGCCGGCCGTGCACCAGCACCGCCGGGATCCCGGCCAGTTTGTGGGCGTTGCGCAGCAGTTGGTCCTCCTCCAGCCATGCGCCGTTGCTGAAGAAGTGGGCGCAGATCCGGACGAACGCGATCTGCGCGTCGACCTCCCGGGCGCTGTACATGCCGGGCGAGCCGTTGGGCTCGTTCGAGATGACCGCGTCCTCCCAGGCGAGCCAGTCTGCGGCGGCCTTCTCCCGGACCGCCCGGTCGGGGTTCTCCATCAGCCGCGCGTAGGCGGCGAGCAGGTCGCCGTCCCGCTCGTCCTCGGGCACGCCCTCGCGGAACCGGTCCCACGCCTCGGGGTAGAAGGACCCGGCGCCCCGGTAGAGCCAGTCGGTCTCGGCCCGGCGGGTCGTCGTCACCGCCTGGATGATGATCTCGCTGACCCGCTCGGGGTGCTGCTGCGCGTAGGCCAGCAGGAGGGTCGAACCCCAGGAGGCGCCGTTCAGCAACCACCGCTCGATGCCGAGGTGTTCGCGCAGCCGCTCCATGTCGTCGATCAGGTGCTGCGTGGTGTTCAGGCTCATGTCCGCCGCCGGGTCGCTGGCGTGCGGGGTGCTGCGGCCGCAGTTGCGCTGGTCGTAGCGGATCACGCGGTAGCAGTCCGGGTCCCACGCCCGGGTGGGCCGGTCCGGCGTCCCCGCCCCAGGGCCGCCGTGGACGTACAGGACGGGCTTGCCCTCGGGGTTGCCGAGCTGCTCGTAGTAGACCCGGTTGCCGTCTCCGGTGTCGAGGAAACCGTGGCCGTAGGGACTCGTCGGAGGATAGAGATCAACCATGACCGTCGATCCTAGGGCGCGGGCGCGCTCGGGGCCCGCGCTTTTCCGCCCAACCTGCTTCGTGGGAACGGACGTTCGGCCGACCTCGGGGCGTTTCAGTCCAGCGGGAGGGCCATCTCCAGGATGCGGGCCTGCGGGTCGAGCCCGTACGGGGTCTCTCCGCCGGTGTAGGTGAAGCCCCGGCGCAGGTAGAAGGCGGCGGCGCGGGCGTTCGCCTCGTGCACGCCGAGCAGCATCCGCTTGGCGCCGCCCTCGGTGCGGGCCCAGTCGGTGGCGGCGTCCAACAGGGCGTCCGTCACGCCGCGTTCGCGGCCGCGGTGTTGCGGGGCCACCCAGACGCCGATCAGGACGGCGGTCGCGGCCTGGTCCCGGTCGGGGACGGACAGCATCGTGCCGACCCATTCGCCGTCCGGGTCGACGGCCGCCAGGCCGACGCTGCCCGGCTCGTTCACCCGGGCCACCCGGGCCCGCCAGTCGGCCTCGCCCAGGGCCTGCGCGGCCTCGTGGGTCTCGCCGAACGCCATCGGGAAGTCGAGGAGTTGGGCCAGCCGCACCTTCCGCAGGCGCTGCCAGTCCTCGGCTCCCATCCGCTCGATCCGGTACCGCATGTTCTCCGACCCCCACTGCCGCAGCTGCCTTCGCCGGCGGTGGTCACCTCCGGCGAAGGCAGCATAGCTGCAGGTCAGGGTCCGATGCGGACCGGTCAGGACCTGATGCGGAGCGGTCAGGGCTTGATCCGGACCACCTGCGGGTCGTGGTCGCTGGCCTGCTGGGCGAACTCGGCGTTGATGTGCACCACGTCGTACTTGGCGTAGCCGACCTCGGGGCTGACCAGGATGTGGTCCAGCACCTGCGAGTTGCCCTGGTAGACGTACGAGTACTGCTCGGTCTCCGGCAGTTCGTTCACCAGGTCGCGCAGCACGCCGTCCTTGGTGAGCGCGGCCAGCGCGGGCGAGAACTGGTAGTCGTTGAAGTCGCCGAGCGAGACGACGCGCGCCTCCTTGTCGGCGGCCAGCAGCTTGGCGACGAAGGCCTGCTCGATGGTGGCCTGCTTGACCCGCTGCACCTCGGAGCTGCGGGTGGGGGCCTGGAAGCGGCTGTCGATGCCCTGGTCGCCGCCCTTGCTGTTGAAGTGGTTGGCGATGACGAAGACCTTCTTGCCGCGGAAGGAGAACTGCCCGACCAGCGGCTTGCGGCTGTTGGTCCACGCGTCGTCGGCCGGGGCGATCCGGCCGGGCGAGGCGGTCAGCGCGGTGGTGGCGCCGCTGCCGGCGACGTCCACGGCGCTGGTGGCGGCGCCGCCGGGGATGTCGGTGAAGGAGACCCGCTGCGGGTTGAACAGGAACACCTGCCGGATGTTGCCGCCCGGCTCGCCGCCGTCCTTGCCGTCCTGCGGGTCGATCGAGCGCCAGTCGTACGCCGGGCCGCCGGCCGCCTTGATCGCGGCGATGAACTTGGCGACGGTCTGGCTCGCGTCGACCGTGCCGTCGTTCTTGGCGCCGTTGTTGTCCTGAATCTCCTCCAGGGCGACGATGTCGGGCGAGCGCAGGTTGGTGACGATGCCCTGGGCCAGCTCGGCGAACTTGGCGTCCGGGTTGCCGGGGGCGAGGTTCTCCACGTTGTAGGTGGCGATGGCGAGTTCGCGGTCGGCCGCCTTGGCGGTGACCTCGCGCTGGAGGTGGTTGTCCTGGAGCGTACCCAGGGTGCCGGCGACGAGGGTGTAGCCGCCGAACTGGTTGTAGTCCAGCGGGCCGGTGGTGGTGCCGGTCAGCACGTCGCCCACGTTGGCCACCGGGAACGGCTGCTGCGGGGTGACCGCCGCCTGCTGCTGGACCATCAGGCGGCCCACGTTGGGCTCCGCGTACGACTCGTACAGCACGCCGCCGCGCTTGCTGCGCTGGTCCTGCCGGTCGGCGGCGACCCACAGCTCGTTGTACTTGTCCGTCGCCTGTATCACCCGGACGTCCTTGACCTGGACGAGCATGCCCTCCAGCGACTCGTAGAAGTCCAGGGCGTACTTCTCCGGGTTGAGCGGCAGCGCGTCGATGCTGCCGCCCGCGGGCGCCGGCGGGGCGTAGGTGCCGGGGATGTTGCGGGTGTCCACGACCACCGGGGCCGGCAGCGGGTTGCCGGAGGACAGCACGGTGACGGCGGGGCCGGTGAGCTCGGTGACGGACTGCGAGCCGCCCGCGAAGGCCGGGTAGTACTCGGTGACCTTGCCGCTGACCAGGACCGAGTCGCCGGCCTTCACGGTCGGGTTGCCGCCGGTGTAGACGAAGACGCCCTCGCTGGTGGCCGGGTCGGCGTCGGGGTTCGGGTCCTGCATCCAGAAGCCCTTGGCGCTGCCGTAGGCGCGCACGCCGGTGACGACGCCGGGCACGCCGGTGACGGGCTTCCCGGCCTGCGGGGAGATCCGGGTGGTGCCCTGGATGTCGTGGATGCGCAGCGGTCCGGCCTCGGTCGGCCCGGCCGGGGCGGCGGCGGTGGGCGCGGCGTTCGCGGCGTTCGTGGCGGCGGGCGCGGCGTTCGCGGCCGGCAGCGGGACGAGCACCAGCGAGGCGGCCAGTCCGGCCGGGAGGATCGCGGCGCGCAGCAAGGCCCGGCGGGGGCGGGGAGCGGGGGCGGTGGTCACCGGGGCATGACTCCTAGCTCCGTCGTGCGGCACGGTCGTGGCACGGCGGTCGAGGGTGGAGCGGGGCACAGGGCGTCGTCCACCCGGCGGGTCTGCGGCCGCCGGGCCGTGACGCATGGTCAGGCGGCGTGCCCATGGCACGCGCTACCCGCGTAGATGAAGCGGAAGCCGGTCACCCGCCCCCCGCAGCGACCCCAAGATACGCGCGTAGAAAATGACGCGACAAGACCCCGTCAGTGAACTTCTGGTTCCGCTCCGACGCCCGCCCCGGCCCCTGCTCCTGCCCTCGCCCCTACCCCCGCTCCTTCAGGCCGCCTCGACGCCCCCTCAGCCCGCCTCGATCCGCTCGACGATCAGCTCGCACAGCTCGTGGGTGCGCAGGGCGTCGTGCGCGTCCAGGGTCTTGCCGGCCCGGACGGCGTCCAGGAAGGACTGGACGCACTGCTCGATGCCGCGCTGACGGGCGACGGACACCCAGTCACCACGCCGGCGGACGGTGGGCTGGCCGCGGTGGTCGATCACCTCGGCGAGGTTGTGCACCGCCCGCTTGGAGTCGGCGCCGGAGACCTCCAGGATCTCCTCCGTCGAGCCGGAGAGCCGGTTCATGATGCCGAGTGCCGTGAAGCCGTCCCCACCGAGGGTCAGCACGACGTGCTCGACCAGCCCGTCGCGCACCCGCGAGCGGACGTCGACGTGCTCGATCTCGCCGGGGGCCAGGAAGCGCAGGGTGTCGACGACGTGGATGAAGTCGTCGAACACCAGGGAGCGGGCCGCCTCGGCGAGGCCCTCGCGGTTCTTCTGCAGGACGATCAGGTCGCGGGGGCGCTCCTTGGCCTGGGCGTAGCCGGGCGCGTACCGGCGGTTGAAGCCGACCATCAGCGAGCGGCCCGTCCGGTCGGCGAGGTCGACGAGCCGGCGGGCGCCGTCCACGGTGTAGTCGAGCGGCTTGTCGACGTAGACGTCGACACCGGCCGTCAGCAGCTGCTCCACGATCGGGACGTGCTGACTGGTCGCGGCGTGCACGAACGCCGCCCGGATCCCGCTCCCGATCAACTCCCCGAGATCGGTGAAGCGGTGCTCGGGCGCGATCCGGTGGACGTCGCCGAGGCGATCGAGCTTGGCCCGGTCCCGGGTCATCAACCGCAGGTCGAGGCCCGGCATCGCTCCGAGGACGGGCAGGTACGCCTTCTGGGCGATGTCACCGAGGCCGATGACCCCGACCGGGAGCAGGGTGTCGGGAACAGCGGTCGAACTCATGAGGTCTCCAGTGGTGCGCTCGGTCATCGGCCGTACCCACCCTATTCACCAGCTCCCGTACGCCACCAACCCGTCGCCAGTGGGGCGGGACGCGAGTACACCTCGTTCAGGATCAGATCCACCCTTCTTCCCAGGCACGGCGAGCCGCTTCGTGGCGGGTGCGGACAGCGAGTTTGGTGATGGCACCGGAGAGGTAGTTGCGGACGGTGCCGGGAGCGAGATGGTGCTGTTCGGCGAGGGCGCTGACGGCGTGGCCGTGGTGGACGGCACGCAGGACATCGAGTTCGCGGGGGGTTAGAGGACAGGGGGTTTCGGTGAGGGCGTGGGTGGCGAGCTGGTGGTCGATGTAGCGGCCGCCGGTGTGGATGTCGCGCAGGATGTCGGCCAGTTGGGTGGCGGGAGTGGTTTTGGGGACAAAGCCCTGGATGCCTGCGGCCAGAGCGCGACGCAGGACGCCGGGCCGGGCGTGACGCGTGACGAGGACAGTGGGGATGGGGCGGTGGCGGCGGATCTCCTGGGCGGCGGAGATGCCGTCGAGGTGGGGCATCTCCAGGTCCAACAGGGCGATGTCGATCGGGTGACGGGCGGCGGCCTGGACTGCCGTGAGGCCGTCAGGAGCCTGGGCGGTGACGGTCAGGTCCGGTTCGAGGTCGAGGAGTGCGGCGAGGGCGCCGCGGGTGAGGTCTTCGTCATCGGCGAGCAGGATGCGAATCACGCGGGGTCTCCCGGTGGGTGTGGCCGACCAGTTCGAAGTGGCCGCCGGGGTGGGTGGCGATGCGAATGTAACCGCCGATGGCGTGGAAGCGTTCCTGCAGTCCGGCCAGGCCGCTGCCGGGGTCCGCAGGGTGCGACGGGGCACCGTCGTTGCGCAGCAGGACGCGGGCCTGACCCGCGGCAGCGGTGATGGTGATCTGGCAGTGGCGGGCACGGCTGTGGCGGAGGATGTTGGTGATGCCTTCGCGGACCAAGGCGGCGAAGGCCGGCTGGAGCTGGTGAGGGATGCGTGCGGCGTCTCCGTCGATCGCGGTGCGGATTCCGGCGGCTTCCAGGATTCCCGCGGCGTTGGCCAGTTCGCTACTCAGGCTGGCGCGCCGGTAGCCGTGGACCACGGCCCGGGACTCCTCGAGTGCGGAGCGAGCCAGTTCGGTGATCTCCCGGACGTGCGCGCGCGCCTCGTGGTCACTGCGGCCGATCAATCGCTCGGCCAACTCGCCCTTGAGTGTGATGGCCTGGAGCCGGTGGCCCTGGAGATCGTGCAGATCTGCGGCGAACCGCAGCCTCTCCTCCGCCACGGCCAGGGTGGCCGTGGTCTCGCGGACGTGTTCGGCCTCCAGGACCGCCCGCCACAGCCGGGCCACCATCAACTCCACCCCGGCGATGAACAGCACCATCCCCGCACCGGTCGCCGCCGGCACCCCGGGCAGGTAGGGGTTGTCCTGGCGCCACTGCGCCACTGCCTCACCCAGCACCGCACAGCCCAGCGCGACTGTCGTGAGCAGCCGGCGGCGCGCCCGGGCGGGCAGGGTCAGGGCCATCGCCGCTGCCATGGCCCCCGGCAGCATGGCCCAGTCGAGTGCGGTGTACGGACGGACCGCCATGTCGCCCCACGTCGCGATCGCTGCGGCCAGCAGCAGGAGGCTCCACCGCCCCTCGGCGGTGGCGGAGCCATGGCGGGGGCCCTGGCCGGCGAGGCCACCCGGCACCGCCCGGCGGATGAGCCGAGTGTGCTGGACCGCGACGGCGACGAGCACCGGAGCGACCAGTGCCTGGTGTCCGGGGCCGAGGTTGAAGACGAGGTCGTTCGCGGCCAGCAACAGCCATAGGGGCCCCAGAGCGAGCAACGTCCAGTGGGTGAGACGGCCCAGCCGCCCCGGATCGACCGTACCGGACCCCATAGGTGAGGTGATCATGTCCGGCCACCCTAGAGTCAGCCTCGGCTCGCTGTCTGCGACCGAACCAACCAAAAGATGACAGTTGTCATAGGCGAACCATGACACGGCCCGCCCGACTCATGTCATCAGCCACTACTGGCGACCGGTGCGCCACGACAAGACTCTTCATCACCGGACCACGGAGGTATCACGGTCCGGGCGCCTACCGGCCCCGGCCAGTGCGAACCCACACCACGCGATCTCCGAGGAGCCTCCGGACAAGGGTCCTGCCGCAAGGCCCGAAGCATCCACAAGGACGCATGCGCACCAGCAGTCCGCACGTACCCCTGCACGAGGCGCGCGCACGCACGCCTCGTCCTTGTTTCCGCGCCCGCTGGAGGAGCACAGATGACCACCACCCGCAAGCCGCGCCGGCGCACCCTCGCGGCCTCGGCCACCACCGCCATCGCGGTGGGCCTGTTAAGCCTTGGCGCCGCCCCCGCCGCCCACGCCGACACCCTCCCGACCCTCTGCAACCCCGCTGTGGACCGCGCCACCACGGAACCCTTCAACCTGCAGATCACCCCCATCGTCACCGACTTCCTCATCTACAACGTCGCCCCGGGCACCACCGGACAGCACACCGACACCCTGACCAGGGTCAGCTCGGTGACCACCACCGTCGACAACAAGACCGAGATCACCGCCACCGCGAGCGCGCTGTTCGCCAAGGTCGAGGTCAAGGTCGGCTTCTCGGTCCAGAAGACCACCTCCAGCACCACCAGCCAGACCGTGAGCGACGTCTGGAACCTCAAGGACCCCGGGCGCTACGGCCTCTACCGCGGCACCAGGGTCGTCACCGGCCAGTACGTCACCCGCATCTGCGCCCAGACCGGCCCCACCACCGGCATCTGGGTCACCACCCAGCCCACCCCCGGGACGTTCACCACCTACGAGTCCCCGGAGATCGGCTCGGTCGGCTGCGCCCCCGCCGAACCGGCCGCCACCGTGCGCCGGACCGCCCAACTCCTCATCAGCAACTGCTGACCGTGCCCACCGATCTGACGACGGAGGAACCCGTGACAAACCCGCTGCGCCACGCCACCACCCGCCGGGGCACGGCGCTGCGCGCCCTCGGCGCCGCCGCCCTCGCCTCGCTGGCCGGCCTCACCCTGCTCGCCGGCCCCGCGTCGGCCGCGACCCAGGGGCTGGCGTCGAGCGAGTGGCACGGCTACGTCTGCGACGACGGCTACTACCGGATCAAGACGCCGTTCGGACAACTCGTGGAGAAGAACATGGCCAGCTCCTGGGGGCAGGTCATCCAGAACCCCGACACCGGTGGCTACAACCAGCAGTGGAAGCTGTGCCACTACAACTCCGACAACCAGTCCTTCATCTTCCGCAGCCGGCTGAACGAGGACGACTGCCTGGGCCACTGGAAACGGAACCCGAACGACCCGAACGAGGGGAACAGCGACGGCGCCCCCTTCAACGTGTTCGACTGCTCGGGGTGGATCTACGGCAACCAGATCTTCTCGCTGATCCACCCCTCACCCGGCTCCAGCGAGGTGCTGCTCCGGATCGGGCACAGCGGGAGCTTTGGCACCGTCGCCGACCCGGCCGGCTCCGCAGGTTCGGCCGTGAACCAGTACTCCTACCGGGCGACCCTGTTCACGTTGGAGCACCTCGCCGCGTGACGGCCCCCGCCCCACCCCGGGGCCAAGCTGTGCCTGCGGTCGAGAACCGAGGCGGCGCTCGTCTCCACCCTGCACGCCGAGGAGTTGGCGGGCGGGACGGCCTGGGTGCTGGGCGCCGCCGGCTGAGCCCGCACTCGCACAACGGCGCCGGGACCGTACGGGAGGAGATCCCGTACGGGCCCGGCGCCGTGCCGTCCGCGGGTCGGCGCGCGGCCGGGGCGGCGGCTCAGGGGATGAGGGCGCCGACCCCTTCGACCAGCAGCATCCAGGTGGGCTGCCCGCCGGAGCCGAAGGCGGAGGCGAGGACGTACCCGATCGCGGCGTCGGCGGGGCGGGCGGGGGCGTCGTCCCGCCACTCCACGATGACGATCTGGTCGCCGTCGCAGGAGAAGTCGCCGAGGCGCTTGCCGTCGCGGATGAGCCGGCTGCTGGGGATGGAGTCCGGGACGAGGACGTAGGCGGCGCCGTCGTACGTGGTCTCGACCCGGTAGGACTTCCGGCGGAGCTTGCCCCGGCCCGGCCGCAGCGGCACCGGCGAGCCGTCGACGGTCAGTGTCAGGTGGGCGGTGTCGCGGGTGCCGATGGCGATCTGCGGGTCCGGCTCGCTGCCCGGGTCGCGCTCCAGGACGGCAGTGGGGATCCGCTCCCCGGAGACGGTCACCCGGTCCTGGCCGTCGACGCGGACGGTGATCTCGCCGAACAGGGTGTCCTCGGTGGTGAAGGGGGCGGGCGCCGGAAGGTCGGTCATCTGTGATTCCTTTGGTGGGTCGTAACTCCGGCCTTCCGGAAGAGAATTAGCGGGCCGGGGTGATTCTCTCATTCGGCGGAGAGGGATTCACCCTATGGTGGGTGCCAGTTGACTTCCCGCCGGCTCGCGGTGGAAAGCACGGCGGTCGAGCAGTTCCCGGTGGGCACGACGATCCCGGCAGGCCGGCTCCGCACGCCCCACCAGTCACTGCTGGATCTTCCAACTCTCCTCTACCACTTAATAGTTGTTCCATCCAATAGCAATGGAATCCCCTAGGCTTCGATCCACCCGGTGCCCGGCGCGGCGCACCGGATGACACAGGGGAGGACATGATGAGGACCCCGGCAAGCGCGTTACGGCGCGGATCCCGCTGGACCGTCTCGGCGGCGACGGCGGCGGCCCTGCTGCTCGGTGGGGCGGGTGTCTCGGGGGCCTCGGGGGCGGCCCCCTCCGGCGTTCCCGACGGCCCCGACGGCCCCGTCTCCGGCGTTCCGGGGGCCGTCCGGCTCGCGGAATTCACCTGGGAGAAGGTCACCGAGGCGGTCAGTGCGGACCGCCGCACGGTCTACCTCGTGCTGACGGACGTAGTCGGCGGGCGCCAGGGCGTGTACCTGTCCACCGTCGACACGCAGACCGGCACGGTGAGGGCCCGCCTCCCGCTCGGCGACCCGGCACCCTACGGGCGGCCTGCCCTCAGCCCGGACGGCCACCGGCTGTACGTCGGAGTCGGCTCCGCCGTCTACGTCATCGACACCGCGACCAACACGGTCAAGGCCCGCGTCGCCGCGCCGGCGCAGCAGCTCCCGGCGGGCTGGACCCCGGGCGCGGCGACCAGTCTGGCCACCGACCCGGACGGCGAGACCCTCTACGTCGGCCAGTCCGGGCCCTCGGGCCCCGCCGGGCAGGAGGAGCCGGGCCGGATCCTGGAATTCTCCACCGGCGACCAGGAGTTCATCGACCAGACGGCGGTCACCGCCCACACGGTCAACGATCTCGCCGTCCTGCCCGACGGGAGCTCCCTCTACGCGGGCACGAACCTCGACCTGCTGCGCCTCGACATCAGGACCGGGCTCGGCACCGCCAAGGTCGTCGACCCCGGCGCCAAGGACGAGCTGGCGCTCTCCCCCGACGGCTCCTTCCTGCTCGCGCTCGGGTCGGTCCGCACCTACTCCGTGGGCATCGGGCTCGACACGGGCACGGACAAGGTGCGCTACCTCATGAAGTACGGCTCCGGCTACTTCGAGTACCACCACCCGGCGATGAACACCGACGGCAGCCGCGTCTACCTGCTCGGCGGCCCCTCCTACACCATCCCCGTCCCGCTGTACACGCTCGTGCCGGGCGAGAACCGGTTCGACCAGAGCGTGCGCCTCTCCGTCCCCGAGACGTACATCCACGCCCTCGCCGCCGGGCCGGACGGCCACTCGCTGTACGTCACCGGCTGCGTGTACTCCGACTCGGCGAAGGGCTGCTTCCTGCGAACCCTGCAGATCTGACGCCGCGCCGGTCCGAGCACGCGGGCGGCCCGTACGAGCACCTGCTCGCACGGGCCGCCGCCGTTTCGCGCGGCGGTTGACCTCAACTGGCCCACCACCACCGCCGGTACGACCCAGTCCACCACGGCGGTCAACGGGGTGCTGAGCCGGCTCAACGCCGTCGCCCCCGGCTCGTCGACCAGCTTCACCAGTCCCGGCTGGACCTCGCACTCGCTCGGCGGCGTGCCGCTCGGCGTCGCGACGGACTCCGGCGGACAGCTGAAGAACTACCCGAACCTGTTCGTGGTGGACGGCTCGCTGTCCCCCGGCGGCGGGCTCCAGGCGACCCCGCCGGCCGTCACCATCACCGCGCCGGCCGACCGACCGCCTGATATCCGGCATCGCCGGCTCGGCGATGGTCACCGCCTCCTCCTCGGCCGCCGCGGGCATGGCATCCGCGGCCGCCTCCGACACCTCCCTGCGGTAAGGACGCGTCGTCAAACCCCCACCCGCGTGACGGCATTGGACACGCACCCTGAGACTGGTCCGCAAGGCGCCCGGGGGGCCCGGGGGGGGGGGGGGGGGCGCCGGCGGCCCCCCCCCCCGCCCGGGCGGCGGCCCCCCCCCGCGGCAGGGGGCCGAGGGGTCGGAGAATAACAAACACACACA
>NZ_JBHWIO010000035.1:0-8026 GCF_042732075.1 Kitasatospora sp. NPDC059812 | reverse complement strand
GTCTTGTCTTGTTTGGGCGCGCAGTGTTTATTTTAGACACCCGACTCCCCCCCCCCGCGGCCGGGCGCCCCCCGCGCGCGGGGGGCCGGGCCCCGCCGCCCCCCCCCCCGGGGCCGACCAGCCTTCATCAGGCCGCGGCATCCCCCGTGCGGCCTGTTCGCACTGATCGGAGAACCATGACCACCAGGAAGCTCGGCACCAACGGCCCGCTCGTCTCCGCCCTCGGCCTCGGCACGATGGCGATGGCGGGCAGCTACGGCGCAGCCGACGAGCAGGAGTCCGTGGCCACCATCCGCAAGGCCCTCGACTCCGGCATCAACCTGATCGACACCGCCGACTTCTACGGCCCGGGCACCGCCGAGCAGATCACCGGCCAGGCGATCGCCGGGCGCCGTGACGAGGTCGTGCTGGCCAGCAAGTTCGGCATGCGCACCCTGGAGGACGGCCGCCGTGTCGTCGACGGCACCCCCGCGTACGTCAAGGAGGCGGTGGAGCTGTCGCTCTCCCGCCTGGGCACCGACCACCTCGACCTCTACTACCTCGCCCGGGTCGACCCGAACGTCCCGGTCGAGGAGACCGTCGGCGCGCTGGCCGAGCTGGTCGAGGCCGGCAAGGTCAAGCACATCGGCCTGTGCGAGGCGGCCGCCTCGACGCTGCGCCGGGCGCACGCCGTGCACCCGATCGCCGCGCTGCAGACCGAGTACTCGCTGTGGGAGCGCCACGTCGAGGACGAGATCCTGCCGACCGCGCGCGAGCTCGGTGTCGCCCTGGCCGCCTACCGCCCGCTGGGCAGCGGCTTCCTCGGCGGCAGCTTCAACTCGCCCGAGGACCTCGACCCGTCCGACTTCCGCCGCCACGACCCGCGGTTCCAGGGCGAGAACTTCACCCGGAACAAGGCGATCGCCGACGCCGTCGCCGTGGTCGCCGAGGAGAAGGGCGCCACCGCCGGCCAGCTCGCGCTGGCCTGGGTGCTGGCCCAGGGCGAGGACGTGGTGCCGCTGTTCGGCGCCCGCCGTCCGTCCCGGATCGAGGAGAACGCCGCCGCGGCCGACCTGGAGCTGAGCGCCGAGGACCTCAAGCGGATCGCCGACCTCGTCCCGGCGACCGCCGGCGACCGCTACGCCGCCCCGCTCCTGGCCACCATCGACCGGGGCTGACCCGAACGATCCGTCGCGGCCGCCGCACCCCCTCTTCCTCGGCGGCCGCGACGGACCACCACCCACTCGTGAGACGGACCACCACCACCCACTCGTGAGGGAGCAACAGCCGTGACCAGTGGGCAGGACGCCGAGAACGGGCCGACCGCGAAGGGGGGCCGGGCCCGTCCGGCGCAACCGGTAATCCCACGTCCACGGCCTCCCGTCAGCTGGTTCTCCGGCACCGAGTCTGCCCGCCTCGTCTCGCGGCACGCCAGTGATCCCGCCATGTGCGGATCGTGAAGTTCTCACACTCCCGCCCGGTGGGATCCCGGGTTGCCGGGTCGGCCGTTCCAGGAGACGAACTTGTTCGTTACGAACATGTTCGTTACCGTGGAGGAGCGGGCGGCGAACCCACGCCGACCGACACGGCCCGACACCGACCCAAGGAGTGGCCATGACCGTCCAGCACGTTCCCGTCGCCGTCATCGGAGCCGGGCTCGGGGGCCTCGTGCTCACCCGGGTCCTGCACGTCCACGGCATCCGGGCCGCCGTCTTCGACCTGGAGCCCTCGCCCGAGGCCCGCACCCAGGGCGGCCTGCTCGACATCCACGACGACTCCGGCCAGCAGGCCCTGCGCGACGCCGGGCTGCACGACCGGTTCCTGGCCCTGGTCCACGCGGGCGGCGAGGCCCTGCGGGTGGTGGGGCCGGACGGCGCCGTCCGGCTGGAGCAGGAGGACGACGGCACCGGCGGCCGCCCCGAGGTCGACCGGGGCCGCCTGCGCGACCTGCTGCTGGACTCCCTGCCCGCCGGCACCGTGCGCTGGGGCCGGAAGGTGGTCCGCGCCCACGCGCTGGGCGACGGCCGCCACCAGGTCGCCTTCGCCGACGGCACGGCCGTCACCACGGACCTGCTGGTCGGGGCGGACGGCGCGTGGTCCCGGATCCGGCCGCTGCTGTCCGACGCCCGGCCCGCCTACACCGGGATCTCCTTCGTCGAGGCCGACCTGCACGACGCGGACACCCGGCACCCCGAGGCGGCCGCCCTGGTCGGCGGCGGGTTCTTCCTCTCCGTGGCCGAGGGTCGCGGCTTCCTCGCCCACCGCGAGGGCGACGGCAGCATCCACGTCTACACCGCCGTCCGGGCCGGCGAGGACTGGCTGGACGGCATCGACACCACCGCCCCCGACACCGCCAAGGCGACCGTGCTGGCCGGCTTCGACGGCTGGGCCGACGGCCTGCGGGCCCTGCTCGCCGACGCCGACGGCGGCCTCGTCCCGCGCCGGATCCACGCCCTGCCCGTCGGCCACCGCTGGGACCGCACCCCCGGTGTCACCCTGCTCGGCGACGCCGCCCACCTGATGTCCCCGTTCGCCGGCGAGGGCGCCAACCTCGCCATGCTCGACGGCGCCGAACTCGGCAAGGCCCTCGCCCACCACCCCGGCGACCCCGAGGCCGCCCTGACCGCCTACGAGCGCGCCCTCTTCCCGCGCAGCGAGGCCGCGGCCGCCGCCTCCGCCGCCAGCCTGGAGCTGATGTTCGGCCCCGACGGCCTCCAGAGCCTGCTCGACCAGTTCACCACCCCGGACCAGCCCGCCCCGGCGGGCACACCCTCAGCGAACTAGTTCGTCACGAACACGGTCGCTAGGCTGGCCGGCATGACGAGCTCCCCCTCCCGACCCCGCAGCCGCCGCGAGCGGCCGGCGAAGCCCGCGCTGAGCCACGAGGCGATCGTCGCCGCCGCCGTACGGGTGCTGGAGGCGGAGGGCCTGCCGCGAGTGACCATGCGGCGGCTGGCCCAGGAGCTGGACACCGGGCCGGCCTCGCTGTACGTGTACGTGGCCAACGCCGCGGAACTGCACGCCGCGATCCTGGAGGAGTTCCTCGGGGAGGTGGACCTGAGCCCGGTGACGGCGGCCGGGGACTGGCGCGAGCGGTTGGCCGCCGTCCTCGACTCCTGTACCGGGGTGCTGTTCCGGCACCCTGCGCTCGCCCACGCCGCACTGGTGGCGAGGCCGTCCGGGCCGCACTACCTGGCCCTGGTGGAGGCGGTCCTGGCACTGCTGCACGAGGGCGGGGTGCCGGACGGGCAGGCGGCCTGGGGCGTGGACGTGCTGCTCCAGGTGGCCACTGCCACCGCCGCCGAGCAGTCCGCCCGGCAGGGCGAGCAGGCGGAGCGGGAACACGGCGCGCTCACCGACGCGCTCCGCGCGGCGCCCGCCGCCGCCTACCCGAGGATCGCCGCACTCGGGGACGACCTGGTGTCCGGGGCGCCGGAGGACCGGCTGTCCTGGATGTTCCGGGTGGTCGTCAACGGCACGCGCACGACGCCCCGACCCGCCTGAGCCCAGGCGCCGAGCGCAGGCCGGTCCGGGCTCAGGCGCCCGCCGCGGCCGCCTCGGCGAGGGCGTCCAGGACCGGGCGGATCAGCGGGTGCCCGTCGGCGCCCGCCCGGACGGCGGCGAAGACCCGGCGGGTGGCGAGTTCGCTGTCCACCGGCCGGACGGCGATCCGGCCGAGGTCGACGCCGCGCAGCGCCGAGCGCGGCACGAGGGCGACGCCGGCGCCCGCCGAGGCGAGGGCGACGACGGCCCGGAAGTCGTCGGAGGAGTGCACCAGGCGCGGCTGGAAGCCGGCGTGCTCGCAGGCCAGCAGGACGACGTCGTGGCAGGGGTTGCCGGGGTAGGGACCGATCCACCGCTCGTCGGCGAGGGCCGCGACGGCGAGCGGACCGCCGTCGGCGGCCAGCGGGTGGCCGAGCGGCAGCACCGCCTCGAACGGCTCGGCGTACAGCGGGACGCGGGTGAGCCGGGCGTCGTCGGCGCGCGGGGCGCCGCGGTACTCGACGGCCACCGCGAGGTCGGCCCGGCCGTCGAGGACCATCGGCAGGCTGGCGTCGCCCTCCGCGTCCAGCACCTTGAGCCGCACCCCGGGCGCCTGCGCGGCCAGCAGCCCGATCGCCGGGGCGAGGACGAGCGCGATGCCGGTGGCGAAGGAGGCGACGGTGACCTCGCCGGAGACGCCCGCGCTGTAGGCGGCGAGGTCGGCCTCGGCGCGCTCCAGCTGGGCGAGGACGGCGTCGGCGTGGCCGAGCAGGATCTCCCCGGCGGCGGTCAGCCGTACCCCCCGGCCCTCGCGGGCGAGCAGGTGGTGGCCGGTCTCCTGTTCCAGGGCGGCCAGCTGCTGGGAGACGGCGGAAGGGGTCAGGTAGAGGGCGGCCGCCGCGGCGGTCACGGTGCGGTGGTCCGCCACGGCCCGCAGGGTCCGCAGCCGTCGGGCGTCGATCACGGACCAATTCTGCCAGCGTGCCGGGGCGGTCCGGACCGGGCCCGGAGTCGGGGCGGGATTCGGGCCGGGGTTCGGGCCGGGGCCGCGTAAGGGGCGATACGACCGGTGGCGTATTTCCGGATGAGATCGCTTCACCCGGTTGACCACCCGGCCCGGGCGGCGATTGGCTCTTCCCCAGCCGGGCCACGGGGGTGACGAGGGCCCGGCGCCGTCATCAGGGGAGGATGTCCATGACCACCGCACGAACCCGCCGTTGGCTGGCCCGTACCGCCGGCGTCCTGGTGGCCGCCGCCGTGGCCGGGGCCGCGATGCCCGCCGCCGAGGCCCGGCCGCTCAAGGGCGACACCTCCCGGGTGAGCGAGGGGCCCAAGGGCGAGCAGCTCGACGGCACCTCGTCCGCGCTCGGGCTGAGCGCCGACGGCCGCTCCGCGCTGTTCAGTTCGACCGCGACCAACCTGCTGCCCGGGGCCGGCACCCCGAACTCGGACGAGGTCTACGTGCGGGACCTGCGCAACGGACACGTCGAGCGGGTCAGCGTCGCCGCCGACGGCTCCAAGCTGGACGCCGCCACCAACCAGGCCGCGATCAGCGGCGACGGCCGGTACGTGGCGTTCAGCACCGCCGCCACCAACGTGCTGCCCGGCCAGCCGAAGCACGGCAGCGACGTCTTCGTCCACGACCGCTGGACCGGCCGCACCGAGCTGATCACCGCCGCCGGCCCGGCGAGCACCGACGACCAGAGCATCCGCACCGCCGACAGCCCCACCCTCAGCTGGGACGGCCGCTTCGTCGCCTACGCCTCCAGCCGCACCGACCTCGCCCCGGGCGTGAAACGCGGTAAGAACAACATCTACGTCACCGACCGCTGGACGCACACCACCCGGCTGGTCACCTCCGGCACGGAGGGCGAGGGCGCCGACAACAACTCCTTCAGTCCGACGATCAGTGCGGACGGCTCGACGGTCGGCTTCGGCTCCCGGGCCGGGAACCTGCTCCCGGGCACTCCGGCCCCGACCCCGACCACCGACCCGACGCCGGGCGCCGGGGCACCCCAGCTGGCCGGGCCCAAGTTCTACCCGTACTACGTCTGGAAGGCCGGCACCGGCAAGATCGCCGGCGCCAGCCTGGACGACACCGGGGCCCTGAGCGACGGCGGCCGCGACGGCCGGCTCAGCCCGGACGGCCGCTACGCGATCTACAGCCTCCCGGTCTTCATCGGCGGGGCACCCGCCCCGGCCCACGGCATCCGGATGGACGTGTACGTCCACGAGCTGGCCACCGGCAAGATCACCAAGGTCAACACCGACCTGCCGGGCACCACCGCCAAGTGGTCCTCGTCCGGTGGCGTCATGACGCTCGACGACCGCTGGGTCTACTTCGACTCCGCCGCCGAGAACCTCGTCCCCGACGACACCAACTCGGCCAGCGACGTGTTCCGCCGCGACCTGTGGACCGGGCGGATCGAGCGGGTCAGCCTCACCCGGAGCGGCGGGCAGAGCACCGCCTCCTCCTACGGCCCGTACGTGGACGCCACCGGCGACACGGTGATCTTCGACGCCTCGGACGGCGACCTGGTGCCGGGTGACACCAACACCTTCCTGGACGTCTTCCTGCGCCGCCTGTGACGTCCTGACTCCCCTGCCGCATACGTCCGTTGACGTATTTTCGGCCGAGATCACCCGTGGGCGTTGACCACCGGCCCTCCCGACGATTGGCTCTCCCGAAAGCCCGTCGCCGGGAGGGAGCCCGGCCGGGCGACCCCCGGGGAGGCAGACGTCATGACACGCAGCACCCGTACCACCCGCAACCGGTGGCTGGCCGGCGGCGGCAGCATTCTCGCGGCCACCGCCGTACTCGCCGTGACCGCCGCACCCGCCCAGGCCGACCGGGCGCCGCGCGGCACCGTCCAGGTCAGCGTCGGGGTGACCGGCGCCGCGCCGGACAACCAGTCGTGGAGCCAGGCGATCAGCGCCAACGGCCGCTACGCCCTGTTCACCTCCTGGGCCACGAACCTGGTGTCCCAGCCCGCGAAGAGCGCCCGCGACGCCTACGTCCGCGACCTGAGGACCGGCCGCACCGAGCGGATCAACCTGGCCGCCGACGGCAGCGCGCTGAACGGTTTCACCGACAACGTCGCGATCAACGCCGACGGCCGCTACGTCGCCTTCGACAGCGACGCCGAGAACGTGGTGCCCGGCATGCAGGTCCAGGGGCGCGACGAGGTGTACGTCCGCGACCGGAAGACCGGCCGCACCGAGCTGATCAGCGGCGGACTCACCGGCACCGACACCGACAAGTTCCACGCCTCCTACGCGCCCTCGATCAGCGCGAACGGCCGCTACGTGGTCTTCGGCTCCAGCCGCAAGGACCTCGTCCCCGACCTCCAGGGCGGCGACCCCTCGCTGGCCAGGCCCTACACCTGGGACTACAACATCTACGTCACCGACCGCTGGACGGGGAAGACCAAGCTGGTGACCCGCGGCGTGGACGGCAAGCCGGGCGACGGCATGTCCCTCAACCCGACGATCAGCGCGGACGGCCGCACCATCGGCTTCACCTCCATGGCCGACAACCTGCTGCCCGCCGACCAGACCCCCGCCCCGGCCGGCGGGGGCGCAGCCGCCCCCGCCGACGTGGAGCTGGCCCCGGGCGTCGCCCCGGCCCTGCCCCGCAGCGCCCAGAAGGGCCTGGCCCCGAACCTGGCCCGGCCGGTGACCGCCCCCTACTACACCTACGACGTGGAGTCCGGCCGGATCTCCGCCGCCAGCCTCGACCTCGACGGCAAGCTCGGCGCCCCGAGCTTCGGCGCGACGATCAGCCCCGACGGGCGGCGCGCGATCTACGCCCTGCCCGAGCCCGGCGGGTCGACCGGCGGCCACCGGTTCCACACCGTGCTGTACGTCCGGGACCTCGGGAAGGGCACCGTGACGAAGATCAGCGGCGGCCTGCCCGGCACCACCTCGGTCGGCTCCTCCGACCACGCCCGGATCACCGCCGACAACCGCTGGGTCTACTTCGCCTCCGCCGCCGACAACCTGGTGGCGGGCCCGCAGCACCCGGGCTGGGACGTCTACCGCCACGACCTGCGCACCGGCCGCACCGAGCGGGTCGCCACCGCCGCGGACGGCTCGCTCGGCAACGGCACCTCGGCCGATCCGGTCGTGGACGCCCGCGGCCGCACGGTGGTGTTCAGCTCGACCAGCGGCAACCTGCTCGCCGGCACCGGCGGCCCGGCGAGCACCGACTCCCAGGTCTTCGCCCGCGCCACCGCGCACCACGGCCACGGCGACGACCAGGACCAGGACCAAAGCCAGGACCAGGGCCAGGACAGCGACGACTGACCGTCAACCGCCGCTCGCACCGTGAACCGCGTACGGGGGCGGGACGTCGGCCGGGCCGGCGTCCCGCCCCCGAAGCGGGAGGGTGGGGCAGATGGTTGGTGGGCCGTGCGGTGGGGGCGGATCGATGCGCCCCCACCGCACGACGATGGTGAGCCCGCGGGGCGGGGCGGGTGCGAGCGGGCCCGCCCGCCGGCACCGCCAGGGGGCGCCGGGGTTAACAACCGCGGGCCAGGGCGACACCCCCCCCCCGGCCGCCGCG
>NZ_JBHWIO010000034.1:46742-84318 GCF_042732075.1 Kitasatospora sp. NPDC059812 | reverse complement strand
CGGGCGCGGTGTGGGTGTGTCGGGGGGGCCGGGTCGTGGCCACCCCCCCCCCCCCCCCCCGGCGCGGGGCCCCGGGGGGGGGGGGGGGGGGGGGCCGCCCCCCCCCCCCCCCCTCAACTGGACCGGCAACACGCTGCGGCTGCTACTCACCGACCGCCGGTTCCGGGCCACCCTCACCGGCGGGCGGCTCACCGTCTCCGACGCGCTGGAGGAGGTGCTCTGGCGCGACCCGCCGACGCAGAACTTCCCCGGCCGCTGGGCCACCGGCGACACCGTCCTCGGCGGCCAGTACATCAGCGCCGGCGACATGCTCGTCCTCGGCCTGGCCGCGGCCAACGCCGACCCGGCCGCCCAGGGCGTCGCCTCCGCCGCCCAGGGCTCGCTCGGCGGCAACCGGGCCCACCTCGCCTGGGGCGCCGGACGGCACGTCTGCCCGGCCCAGCACCCGGCCCGGATCATCGTCGAGACCGCCGTCGAGACCCTGCTGCACCGCCTGCCCGATCTCCAACTCGCCGTCCCCGCCGGCGACCTGGGATGGCGCCCGTCCCCGTGGTCACGGGCCCTGCTCGGCCTGCCGGTGCTGTACAGCGCCTTCACCCCGCCCCGCCCGCCAGCCCCCGAGAGGCCCGCATGGACACCGCCGTCGACCCCCGACCCGAGCCCGTCAGACTCGACCCCTTCGGACGCGACCAGCACCAGGAGAACGCCCGCCTCCGGGCGGCCGGCCCCGCGGTCCTGGTGGAGCTCCCTGGCGGGGTGGTGGTCTGGGCGATAACCCACCACGACACCCTCCAGGCGCTGCTCGCCGACCACCGGGTGGGCAAGAACGCCCAGCTGTGGACGACCTTCCGGGAGGGCCGGCTGCCCCAGGGCTGGCCGCTGCTCAACTTCGTCACCGTGCCCGGCATGGTCACCGCCGACGGCGACGACCACCGGCGGCTGCGCGGCCTGGTCAGTCAGGCCTTCACCCCGCGCCGAATAGCCGACCTGGCGCCCACGATCGAGGCCCGCACCGTCTCGCTGCTCGACCGGGTCGCCGAGCTGGACGGGGCGTTCGACCTGCGCGAGCACTTCGCCTACCCGCTGCCGATGCAGGTGATCGGCGAGCTGCTCGGCCTGGCGCTGGAGGAGCAGGACAGGCTGCACGAGCTCTCCGACACCCTGGTCTCCAGCTCGGCCACCCCGGCGGCGGCCGCCGCCGCGCAGCAGGCCCTGTACGCGCTGCTGGGCTCCGTGGTGGCGGCCAAGCGGGCCGCGCCCGGCGACGACCTCACCACCGACCTGATCGCCGCCCGCGAGGCCGGGGACCGGCTCAGCGAGGCCGAACTGGTCGGCACCCTGCTGCTGATGCTGGTCGCCGGGCACGAGACCACGCTCAACCTGATCACCAACGCCGTCCGGGCCCTGCTCGCCCACCCCGACCAGCTGCGGCTGGTGCTCTCCGGCGAGCAGCCGTGGTCGGCGGTCATCGAGGAGACGCTGCGCTACGACTCGCCGGTCGGCCAGTTCCCGCTGCGCTACGCGACCGAGGACATCGAGGTCGGTGACGTGGTGATCCGGCGCGGCGAGGCGCTGCTCGCCTCCTACGCGGCGGCCGGCCGCGACGCCGGGCACCACCCGGACGCCGACCGCTTCGACGTCACCCGGCGGCCCAACCGGCACCTGTCGCTCGGCCACGGCCCGCACTTCTGCCTCGGCTCCGGACTGGCCCGGCTGGAGGCCGAGACCGCGCTGCGGCACCTGTTCGGACGGTTCCCCGGGCTGGCCCTCGCCGAGGGCGACGCGCCGGAGCCGATCGGTTCCTTCATCAGCAACAGCGTGCGAACCCTGCGGGTGACGGTCTGAGCCGCCCGGTTACCTGAAGGCGGCCCGGGTCGTTCGGCAGTGCATGAAGAAACTCGCCACCCTGGCCGCCCTCACCATGGCGGGCCTCGCGCTCGCCGCCCCGGCGGCGTCCGCCACCACCCAGACCGCGAGCTCCCCGGACGCCACCGGGGGCCTCACCGACGGTCTCAACCTCTCCCCGGCCGACCTCGCCATCCACGCCGCCGGCAAGTTGCCGGTGGTCGGCCACACCGCCCAGGAGGTGGAGGCCGTCGGCACCAACCAGATGACCCACCCGGGGCTCAGCGGTCAGATCGGCTGACCCGGATCGCCTGACCCGGATTGGCTGACCCGGATCGGCTGACCACGCCCACCGGGCACCGCCCCGGTTGCCGCCACCCCCGTCGGCGGCAACCGGGGCTTCGCCGTTCCCGGGCCCGCCCGGCGCCGCCGGACCGCCCGGCCCGCGCCGCCGGGCCCGCTCAGCGCCGGTCGGACCGCGAGAAGCCCGCTCAGAAGAGGCCGTTCAGCTCCTGGTAGGTCAGCCCGCCCTCCAGGGCGGTGTAGGTGCCGCTCGCGTACACCTCCGCGGCGGCCCGGCGCACCGCCGCGTACGCCACCTCGGCCAGCCCGGGGCCGAGGCTCACCCGGGCCACGCCCAGCTTCGCCAGCTCCGGGACGGACGGCGCGCCCGGCCCCGCCAGCACGTTCAGCGGCACCGGGACGGCCGCGGCCAGCGCGGCGATCGTCTCCCGGTCCGCGACACCGGGCACGAACACGCCGTCCGCACCCGCCTCGACGTAGGCCCGCAGCCGGCGCACCGCGTCGTCCAGCCGGCCCTCCGGCGCGCCGATCCCGTGCAGGAACACGTCGGTGCGCGCGTTGACGTAGGCGGGCACGCCCGCCGCGTCCGCCGCCGCCCGGGCCGCCGCGATCCGCTCGGCGGCCTCGGCCACCGGCCGGCCCTCGTCCTCCAGGTTGACGCCGACCGCGCCGGTGGCCAGCAGCGCGGCGACGGACTCGCCGACGCCGGCGGCGGTCCGCGCGAAGCCGCTCTCCAGGTCGGCGGTGACCGGCAGGTCCACCGCGCGGACCACCTGCGCCGTCCGTACGAGGACCTGTTCGAGGTCGGCGCCGCCGCCGTCCCGGCTGCCGAGCGACCAGGAGACGCTCGCACTGGCCGTCGCCACCGCCCGCGCTCCGGCGGCGGCGACCAGGCGGGCGCTCGCCGCGTCCCACACGTTGGCGAGCACCAGCGGCTCGCCCGGCCGGTGCAGTTCCCGGAGCAGCCGGGCCTTCTCCTGCTGGACGTCCACCATGTCCGCCATGTTCGTCATGTCCCCGGGCCTCACTTGGCGGCCGGGCTGAGCCGGGAGGCCACCCCGATCCGGTTCCAGGCGTTGATGGTGACGATCAGCGCGATCAGCTGGGCCAGCTCGGTCTCGTCGAACTGGGCGGCGGCCTCGGCGTAGACCGCGTCCGGGACGTGGCCCTGGGTCAGCAGGGTGACCGACTCGGTGAGGGCCAGCGCGGCCCGCTCCCGGGCGGTGAACCAGGGGGTCTCGCGCC
Organism: Kitasatospora sp. NPDC059812; assembly: GCF_042732075.1. Classification (NCBI taxonomy): domain Bacteria; kingdom Bacillati; phylum Actinomycetota; class Actinomycetes; order Kitasatosporales; family Streptomycetaceae; genus Kitasatospora; species Kitasatospora sp. NPDC059812. The sequence continues at coordinate 80,925 of NZ_JBHWIO010000034.1, read as the reverse complement.
AGGCCGGGAGGGAGAGCAGCCGGTGGTCCTGCTCGCCGCCCTTCAGGGCGTCGGTGCTGTGCATGTCGATGCAGAAGGCGCAGCCGTTGATCATCGAGGCGTGCACCTTGACCAGCTCGGCGAGCGTGTGGTCGATGCCCTTCCGGGCGGCGCGGTCCACCGCGATCATGGCCTGGTAGAAGTCGGGGGCCAGGCTGTGCAGCGCGAGGCGCTGGGCGGGGGCCGGGACCGGGGCCTCGGCCGGCCGGTGCTCGTTCGTCGTCATGGCCACCAGCCTAGGGACCCGGTGGACCTGTTCCCTGGTGCATTTGAACCGCAGAATCCTGGGCCACTTCGGCCTGCGCCCGGCCGTGGGGCGAGTGTGCCACGGCGGCGGCCGAAAAGGGAGGGCCCTGGGGCGCCTCAGGGCGCGGACGCGCACTCCCGGCGCGCGAACGGGAGTGCGAGGATCGACCGCGGGGGCGCCACCACGCGTGCCCCCGCCGGGCTAGGTCAGGGGGCCGCGATCGTGTGTACGGCGTTCGTCAGCATCGAACCGGGAGCGGCCGTGCCGGTGCTGCTCCTCTCCGTCCGGGACGAGTACCTCGGGCGCGGCTGGCTGCCGCCGGACCACCACTGGCCGGACCGGCCGACCCTGGTCGGCGGACTCGACCTCGCCGCCGGCGGCACCTGGCTGGCCGTCGACCCCGGGCGGCGGACCGCCGCCTGCCTGCTGAACGGCTTCGGGCCGCTCGCCCCCGCCGACACCCGGCTGTCCCGTGGCGAACTGCCGCTCACCGCCGTCCGGGACGGCGGGATCGGCCACCTCGACCTCACCCCGTACGACCCGTTCCACCTCGTCCTGGTCCGGCCCGACGGCGCCCGGGTCGCCAGCTGGGGCGGCGGCCGGCTGGAGGAACGCGAACTGCCGGTCGGCCTCAGCGTGGTGCTCAACGACGGGTTGGAGGGCACGGCCGCCAACCGGACCGCCTCCGAGCGGATCCGCGCGCTGATGGCCGCCCGCGCCGACCGCTTCCGGGCCCGCCTCGCCGCCGCGCCCCGGCCGGAGCCGACCGGCGACGGGCCCGCCGAACAGGCCTGGGGCGACTGGCTGCCGATCGTCACGGGCGACGGCCTGCCGCTGGACGACGACGCGGCGCTGATCCAGCGGCGGGACTTCGGCGACGGGCGGATCTGGGGGTCCTCCTCGATCTCGCTGCTCGCGCTCGGGCCGGACGGGCCGCGCTACGACTTCGCCCCCGCGCCGGTGCCCGCCGACGGCGGGGCGTGGCGGCGGGTGCCGCTCGGCGGAGGCGGGTCGGCGGCGCGGTCCGGCGGCTGACCGGCTGCCAACCGGCGACTGGCCGGCAGCGGTGGCGCCCAGACGTCCGCTCGATGAACTTCTGGCGGCGGGGCTGCCGGGCGTCTACATGCCCGTAGTAGCTTCGCGGGGCTCCCCCGGATCCAGACCCCCGAGCGAAGGTGCGCGATGTCCACCCTGACCTACCCGGAAGCGATAGGCGTCGGCCTGCTGCAGGGTGTGACGGAACTCTTCCCGGTCTCCAGCCTGGGCCACAGCATCCTGCTCCCCGCCCTGATCGGCGGGAAGATCCAGCGGGACCTCGACATGACCGCCGAGGGCTCCTCCTACCTCGCCGTCCTGGTCGGCCTGCACCTGGCCACCGCGTTCGCCCTGGTGGTGTTCTTCCGCAAGGACTGGGTCCGGGTGATCGGCGGCTTCCTCAGCTCGATCCGCCGCCGCCGGGTCGAGAGCAGGGACGAGAAGCTCGCCTGGCTGCTGATCATCTCCACCATCCCGGTCGGGGTGGCGGGCCTCGCCCTGGAGAAGGCGCTGCGCAACGCGCTCGGCAAGCCCATCCCGGCCGCCGTCTTCCTCGCCCTCAACGGGCTGGTGCTGCTCGGTGCCGAACGGCTCAAGCGCGGCGGCACCGGCCGCCGGCGGGCCGGGCACGCCGCCCCGCCGACCGAGGAACCGGGCCTCGACCCGGCGATCGCCTCCGACCACCGCCTCGCCCGGCTCAGCTTCGTCCAGGGCGCCTGGATCGGCGCCGCCCAGATCCTCGCGCTCTTCCCCGGCATCAGCCGCTCCGGTGTCACCATGAGCGCCGGCATCCTGCGCGGCCTGCACCACGAGGACGCCGCCCGCTTCTCCTTCCTGCTCGCGACCCCGGTCATCCTGGCCGCCTCCGTGCTGAAGGTGCCGGAGCTGTTCAAGCCGGAGAACTCCGCCGTCCTCGGCCCGGTCGTCGCCGGCAGCATCGCCGCCTTCGTCGCCGGCTACGTCTCGGTGCGCTTCCTCACCAAGTACTTCGAGACCCGCAGCCTGACGCCGTTCGCGCTCTACTGCTTCCTCGCCGGCGTCGGCAGCGCGGTCTACCTGTCGGTCTGATCCGCCCCCACCCCGGGGTCGAGGATGCCGGGCCGCGCGATAATCGGGCCCGTGAGCAGCTCCTGGACTTCCTTCGGCGGCGACTTGCACCTGGACCTCACCGAGCGGCGCGCCGCCGGGGCCGGGCTGCGGGCCGCCCTGGAGGACGCGCTGCGCGAGGCCGTCCAGGACGGGCGGCTCGTGCCCGGCACCCGGCTGCCGTCCTCGCGGGCCCTCGGCGAGGACCTCGGGATCGCCCGGAACACCGTGGTCGAGGCGTACGGGCAGCTCACCGCGGAGGGCTGGCTCACCTCCCGGCAGGGCTCCGGCACCACCGTCGCCCGACGGGCCGCGCCCGGCCGGAGCCGACGGGCCGCCAGGCCCGCAGCGGGGCGGCGGACCGTCCGGCACGACCTGATGGCCGGGCGGCCCGACCTCTCGCTCTTCCCCCGCACCGCCTGGCTCGCCGCCGCCCGCCGGGCCCTCGCCACCGCGCCGCACGAGGCCTTCGGCTACGGCAGCCCGTTCGGCCGGATCGAGCTGCGGCGGGCGCTCACCGACTACCTGGCGCGGGTCCGCGGCGTCCGCACCGACCCCGACCACCTGCTGATCTGCACCGGTGTCTCCCAGGGCCTGGGCCTGCTCTGCGCCGCCCTGCGGGAACGCGGGGACCGCGCCCTCGCGGTCGAGGAGTACGGGCTGCCGCCGCAGCACGCCGTCGCCCGGGCGGCGGGGCTGGCCACCGTTCCGGTGCCGCTGGACGAGGCGGGCGCCCGGGTCGAGCGGCTCGACGGCCGGTGCGGGGCCGTCCTGCTCACCCCCGCGCACCAGTTCCCCACCGGTGCGCCGCTGGCCGCCGACCGGCGGGCCGCCGCCGTGCGCTGGGCGCGCGAGCGGGACGGGTACGTCGTCGAGGACGACTACGACGGCGAGTTCCGCTACGACCGGCAGCCGGTCGGCGCGATGCAGGCGCTCGACCCGGAGCGGGTGGTGTACGCCGGGACGGCCGCCAAGAGCCTCGCGCCGGGCCTGCGGCTGGCCTGGCTGGCCCTGCCGGACGCGCTGGTCGAACCGGTGGCCCGGTTGAAGAGACTGGCCGACACGATGTCCCCGGTGCTCGACCAGCTGACCCTCGCCGAGCTGATCACCTCCGGGACGTACGACCGGCACGTCCGCCGCTGCCGGCTGCACTACCGGCGCCGGCGGGACCAGTTGGTCGCCGCGCTCGCCGAGCACGCCCCGCGCGTGCGGGTCACCGGGATCGCCGCCGGGCTGCACGCCGTTCTCCAACTGCCGCCCGGTTCCGCGTCCGAGGCTGAGCTGCTGGCCCGGGCCGAGGCCGCCGGCCTGGCCCTCGAAGGGCTGTCCTGGCACCTCGCCGACCGGTCGGCCGCCGACCCGGACGCCGCCCCCGCTCTGGTGATCGGCTACGCGTCCCCGCCCGAGCACGCCTTCCCGGCGGCGCTGGACGCCCTCTGCGAGCTGCTGCGCGAGCGGTGAGGGCCGCGACCGCCCCGGTGGACTACTTGTTGCGGTTGCCCAGTTCGAACAGCAGCATGATGAAGCCGGCGACGGCGTGGATGCCGGCGGTGTAGATCACCAGGCGGACCCCGACCCGGCGGTTGGCCGAGATGCCGGCGTCGACGGTCAGCGGGGCGGGGGTCGGAGCGGCCGGGGCGGTGGCCGCGGCGGCCTGGTCGGGGCTGGTGGGATCGGCCATGAGGGATCTCCTCCAAGGGTTCTGACGTCGGGTCAGTGGGTTGCTGCGGGGCCGCCGAGGCAGAGTTCGCCGCCGGGGCTCTGCAGCAGGGTGTGGACGAAGAGCAGTTCGACGCCGTCCGGCGCGTCGGCGGCGATGCAGTGCGGGGTGAGCGAGTCGAAGTGGGCGGAGTCGCCGACGTCGAGGCGGTGGACGCGGTCGCCGAGGGTCAGCTTGAGCCGGCCCTGCAGGACGTACAGCCACTCCTCGCCGGGGTGGACCCGGACCACCGTGTCCTGCACTCCCGGGGGCACGTGGACGCGCAGCGCCTGCATGGCCCGGCCGGGGGCGCCGGCCCGGCGGTAGCCCCAGCCGCCGGCGCGGCCGGGTTCGATGGCGCCGCCGCGCACGACCGGGTCGGGTTCGGCCATGGTCTCGCCGAGCAGGCCGGAGACGGAGGTGCCGTAGGCGCGGGCGAGGCCGAGCAGGACGGGGAGGGAGGGCTGGCGGCGGCCGGTCTCCAGCCGGGACAGATAGGCTGGGGAGAGCCCGACCCTGGCGGAGGCCACTTCGAGGGTCAGGCGGCTGCTGAGCCGGTGTTCCCGGAGGCGGGCGGCGAGGCCGACCACTTCCTGGTCGTCGAGCCGGTCTTCCGGGGCGGCGTCCCCGGTCGGGCTGGTGGTCATGTGACCAGTGGACACCCGCCGTGCCGCTCGGGCAAGATTTTTGCCTCAGAGGCAAGAGGGCCCGGAGTCCCCCTTCTCGGCTAGGTCCTGTCCGGTCGATCTTGGCGGATCAGCCCGCGGCGTTGGGCGCCCGGCTGGGCGTGCGCCCGAATCGTCCTCGTACTGGACGTACTTGGGCGATTCGGGCGTGCGTCCAGGCGGGATGCCCGGCGTCGCGGGCCCGGCAAGATCGGCCGGACAGGGCCTACGGCCGCGGGATGTTGCGCAGGTTGCTGCGGGCCAGGTCGATCATGCGCCCGACCCCGCCGGAGAGCACCGTCCGCCCGGCCGCCAGCGCGAAGCCCTTCAGCTGGGCCGCCGTGATGTACGGCGGGATGGACAGCGCGTTGGGGTCGGTGACCACGTCCACCAGGGCGGGGCCGGGCCGCTCCAGCGCCTCCGCCAGCACCTCCCGGACCCTCGCCGGCTCGGTGACCCGCTTGGCCGGGATGCCCATCGCCCGCGCGATCCCCGCGTAGTCGACGTCCCCGTTGTCGATCTCGTACTCCGGGTAGCCCGAGACCAGCATCTCCAGCTTGATCATGCCGAGCGCCCCGTTGTTGAAGACGACGGTCTTCACCGGCAGCCGGTGCTTGGCCACCGTCAGCAGTTCGCCGAGCAGCATGCCGATCCCGCCGTCGCCGGCCATCGCGATCACCTGCCGCCCGGGGCAGGCCAGTTGGGCGCCGATGGCGTGCGGCAGGGCGTTGGCCATCGAGCCGTGCAGGAAGGAGCCGATCACCCGGCGGCGGCCGTTCGGCTGGAGGTAGCGGGCGGCCCAGACGTTGTTCATGCCGGTGTCCACGGCGAACACCGCGTCGTCGGCGGCCACCTCGTCGAGCACCGAGGCGACGTACTCGGGGTGGATCGGCAGGTGCTTCTCGATGTCCCGGGTGTAGGCGCCGACCACGTCCTCCAGCGAGCGGCAGTGCTTGCGCAGCATCCCGTCGAGGAAGGCACGGTCGCGCTTGGCGTCCAGCAGCGGCAGGACGGCCCGCAGGGTGGCGGCGACATCGCCGTGGACGGCCAGTTCGAGCGCGGTGCGGCGGCCCAGCCGGGTGGCGTCGTGGTCGACCTGGACGGTGTGCGCCTGCGGCAGGAAGGAGTCGTATGGGAAGTCGGTGCCGAGCAGCAGCACCAGGTCGGCGGAGTGCAGCGCCTCGTGGCAGGCGCCGTAGCCGAGCAGGCCGCTCATGCCGACGTCGTACGGGTTGTCGTACTGGATCCACTCCTTGCCGCGCAGGGAGTGCCCGACCGGCGCGTTCAGGGCCCGGGCCGCCTCCATCACCTCGCCGTGCGCCCCGCGCACCCCCGCACCGCAGAACAGGGCGACCTTGCGGGCCGCGTTGAGCAGCCGGGCCAGCTCCTGCACCTGGGACCACGGCGGCGCGGCGACGGCCTGCTCGGTGAGGAAGTGGCTGGTCCCGGTGGGCCCGGCGGCGGGGAGCGCGGCGACGTCCCCGGGGAAGGCCAGCACCGAGACGCCGTGCGAGCCGAGCGCGTGCTGGATGGCGATCCGCATCAGCCGGGGCAGCTGGGCGGGGGTGGAGAGCATCTCGCACCAGGAGCTGCAGTCGGTGAACACCCGCTCGGGGTGGGTCTCCTGGAAGAAGCCGGTGCCGATCTGCCCGGACGGGATGTGCGAGGCGAGCGCCAGCACCGGCAGGCCGCTGCGCTGGGCGTCGTACAGGCCCTGGACGAGGTGGGTGTTGCCGGGGCCGCAGGAGCCGGCGCAGACCGCGAGCCGGCCGCTGAGTTCGGCCTCGGCGGCCGCCGCGAAGGCGCCCGCCTCCTCGTTGCGCACGTGCACCCAGCTGATGCCGTCGGTCCGCCGGATCGCGTCCACGACCGGGTTGAGGCTGTCTCCGACCACGCCGTAGACCCGCTCGACCCCGGCCTGCCGGAGCACCTCCACCATCTGTTCGGCCACGCTCGCCACGGGTGCTCTCCAATCACCGGCCGCCCGCTGCCGCAGGACACCTGCACCCTCCGACGGCCGGGCCCGCCCCGCACCCGGAGCGGGCCCGAACAGGTGAACGACAGGCCGGCGCGGCTACTCCGCCGCCAGGTGGTCCTGCTGCCCGAGCTTGCCGCTGACCAGGCCCGCCTGCGCCTGCCGCCGGGCGGGCTCGCGGCCGGGCGGCTGGCCGCACCGCTCCTGGGCCGGCGGCGCGGTGGTCGGCAGGGTGACCGGCTGCCCGGCCTTCACCTGCACCGGCTCGCCGTCGTGCCACAGGTGCAGCACCTCGCCGCGGCGCAGCGCGTACGTCGTCCCCTCGTGGGTGATCTGGACGCCCAGCAACTGCCCGCGGACCATCAGCGAGAACCCGAGCCTCATCAGCCCGCCCGGCAGCCGGGGCCGGAAGGACAGCGAGTCGCTGTGGTCGCGCAGCCCCCCGAAGCCCGCCACCAGGGCGATGCAGGCGCCCGCGAGCGAGGCCATGTGGAGGCCGTCGCGGGTGTTGCCGCCGAGGTCGTGCAGGTCCATCAGCGCCGCCTCGGCCGTGTAGTCGTACGCGAGGTCGAGCTGGCCGACCTCGGCGGCGATCACCGCCTGGGTGCACGCGGAGAGCGAGGAGTCGCGGACGGTGAGCCGCTCGTAGTAGGCGAAGTTGCGGGCCTTCTGCTCGTCGGTGAACGCGTCGCCGCGGACCTGCATGGCGAGCACCAGGTCGGCCTGCTTGACCACCTGCTTGCGGTACAGGTCGAAGTACGGGTAGTGCAGCAGCAGCGGGTACTTCTCGGGCGGGGTGTGCTCGAAGTCCCAGACCTGGTGGTGGGTGAAGCCGTCGGCCTGCGGGTGCACGCCGAGGTCCTCGTCGTACGGGATGTACATCGCGGCCGCGGCGTCCCGCCAGGCGGCGGTTTCCTCGGTGTCGACGCCGAGTTCGGCGGCCTCGTGCGAGTGGCGGGCGGCGGCCTCGGCGGCGGCGCGCAGGTTCGTCTGCGCCATCAGGTTGGTGAACACGTTGTTGTCGGCGACGGCGCTGTACTCGTCCGGGCCGGTGACGCCCTCGATGCGGAACTTCCCCGAGACGTCGTGGTGGCCGAGCGAGCGCCACATCCGGGCGGTCTCCACGAGCAGTTCGAGCCCGTACGCGCGCTCGAACTCGGCGTCCCCGGTGGCCCGGACGTAGCGGGCGACGGCGGCGGCGATGTCGGCGCCGATGTGGAAGGCTGCGGTACCGGCCGGCCAGTACCCGGAGCACTCCTCGCCGCGGATGGTCCGCCAGGGGAACACCGCTCCGGCCAGGCCGAGTTGGGCGGCCCGCTCGCGGGCCAGCGGCAGCGTGGTGTGCCGCCAGCGCAGCGCCTGGTTGACGGCCCCGGGCAGGCAGTAGGTGAGCACCGGCAGGACGAAGGTCTCGGTGTCCCAGAAGCTGTGGCCGTCGTAGCCGGGGCCGGTCAACCCCTTGGCGGGGATGGCCCGTTCCTCGCTGCGGGCGCCGGCCTGGAGGACGTGGAAGACGGCGAACCGGACGGCCTGCTGGAGTTCGACGTCGCCTTCGATCTCGACGTCGCTGGTCTCCCAGAACTCCTTGAGGTAGTCGGCCTGTTCGGCGGCCAGACCGTCCCAGCCGGTGTACCTGGCGGCGGTCAGCGCGGCCTCCACCTGGTCCCGGACGGCGGGCAGCGAGCGCGTCCCCGACCAGCCGTAGGCCATGAACTTGACCAGCCGCAGCCGCTGTCCGGGCCGGAGCACGGTGGTGACGCTGATCCGGCAGTGGTCGGCCTCGGCCTCGGCGACGGTTTCGAGCTCCTCCGGGCCCTCGATCACGTGGTCCATCCCGGCGGCGACCCGGATCGCGCTGTAGCGGGTGCGGTGCACCAGGACGGCCTTGGTGCCGCTCGCGTGGTGCACCTCGGGCTGCAACGGCGCCTCCAGCACGGCGGAGGCCCGCGGATCGCCCTCGGGGCCGCCGGGCAGCTGCTCGTTGGCGACCAGCTCGGACTGGAGCACGATCCGCACCGGCCCGTCCACCGCCTCGACGCTGTACTCGACCGCGGCGACCGCGCGCTGGGTGAGCGAGACCAGCCGGGAGGAGCGCACCCGGATGGTCCGGCCGGCCGGGGAGGTCCACTCGGCCTCGCGGTGCAGCATCCCCTCCCGGAAGTCCAACCAGCGCTTGTGGCGGATGAGTTCGCCGTAGCGCAGGTCGAAGGGCTCGTCGTCGACCAACAGCCGGATGATCTTGCCGTTGGTCACGTTGATGACGCTCTGGCTGGACTCCGGGTAACCGTAGCCGCCCTCGCCGTACGGCAGCGGGCGGAGCTCGAAGACGCCGTTCAGGTAGGTGCCGGGGAGGCCGTGCGGCTCGCCCTCGTCCAGGTTGGCGCGCAGGCCGATGTGGCCGTTGGAGAGCGCGAACAGCGACTCGGCGCGGGCCATCGCGGTCAGGTCCAGGCCCTGCTCTGCGATCTGCCAGGGGTCGACGGAGAAGTTGTCCAAGCCACTCATGCGACTACCCCGCTCCACTCACTCATGCCTGCTCCTCCAGCAGTTCGGCGAGGTCGTCGACGACCACGGTCGCGCCGTCCCGGCGCAGTTCGGCGGCCTGCCCGGTGCGGTTGACCCCGACCACGGCCCCGAAGCCGCCCGCCCGGCCGGAGGCCACCCCGGCGAGCGCGTCCTCGAAGACGGCGGCGTGCGCGGGCTCGACGCCGAGCGTGCGGGCGGCGTACAGGTAGGTGTCGGGGGCGGGCTTGCCGGGCAGGCCCTCGCGCTGGGCGACGACGCCGTCCACGATCACGTCGAACAGCCCCTCGATGCCCGCCGCCCGCAGCACGTCCCGGCAGTTGGCGCTGGAGGACACCACGGCGCTGGGCAGCCCGAGCGCGCGCAGCCGGTGCACGTACGCGACCGAACCGTCGTACGGCTGGACGCCCTGCTCGCGGATCAGCCGCAGGACGGTGTCGTTCTTGGCCCGGCTGATCCCGTGCACGGTAGGGGTGTTGGGCGGATCGGCGTCGGTGCCCTCGGGCAGGTCGACGCCCCGGCTGTGCAGGAACGCCCGGGTGCCGTCCAGTCTCGGGCGGCCGTCCACGTAGGTGTCGTAGTCGGTGACGGCGTCGAAGGGGACGAACTGCCCGCCGGTGCGGGCGGCTTCGGCGCGCAGGAAGGAGTCGAAGGTGTCCTTCCAGGCCGCGGCGTGCACTTTGGCGGTCTGGGTGAGGACCCCGTCGAGGTCGAAGAGGAAAGCGCGGATGTCGTCCGGTAGCCCCAGCATGGGTGCAGTCTTACCCGGGAACGCGGGGAAGCCGCCCATTTCCCGGCGGCGCGTCGCGGGAAGGGCGGCTTCCGGTTGCCCGGGTGCTCGTGGGTGGCCGGGTGGGCTCGTGGGTGCCCGGCGCTGGTACGGCGAGGGTGCCCGGCTGCTGTTACGGCGAGTCTGGCATCTGCGCCTCGGCGGCCTCCGCCACCGCGAACACCGCGCCCTGCGGGTCCTGGACGACCGCCATCCGGCCGGACTGCATGTCGAACGGCGGCTGGATCACCGAGCCGCCCGCCTTGACCAGGGCGTCCACGGTGGAGTCGGTGTCGTCCACCGAGAAGTAGGCCATCCAGTGCGAGGGCGTGCCCGCCCCCAGGTACTTGGGGATCGGCTGCATGCCACCCACCGTACGGTCGCCGGCGTTGAGCGAGAAGTACCCCTCCATGCCCTGGATGGTCGCCGGGCGCAGCCCGAGCGCCGGGAGGTAGAAGCGGCCGGCCGCGTCGGTGTCGGCGGTGTTGAGCTCGTTCCAGACCAGTGCGCCGGGCTCGTTGACCACGCCCGCGCCGATGAAGTCCATCGCCTGCCAGACGCCGAACACCGCGCCGGTCGGGTCGGCGGCGACCAGCATCCGGCCGATCACGCCGACGTCCATCGCCGGGTAGAGGATCGTGCCGCCGTGCTCGGCGATGGCGGCCCCGCTCACGTCGGCGTCGTCCGAGGCCAGGTAGGTGGTCCAGGCGACGGGCGGCAGCGGCTGGCCCTCGGGCGCGGACCGCGCCATGATCCCGGCGACCGGTCGGTCGTTGAGCATGCACACGGCGTAGCCGCCGAACTCGGCCGGGCCGACCTCGCCCTGCCAGCCGAACAGGTCGCGGTAGAAGTCGAGCGCGGCCTGCTGGTCGCTCGCCATCAGGTCGATCCAGCACGGGGTGCCGGGCTTGTACGGAGCGGTGACTACGGGCATTGCTGGGCCTCCCGAAGGCAGTGGTCGCCGGCGTGGTCGTCGGGGCGGGCGGGTCCCGGCCGCCCGGTGCCGGGCTGCCGGTGCCGGCCGTCAGCGCGAACGGCGGGTACACCGCCCACCATCGGCCCGGCGCCGCGATCCCGCCACCGGACGGCGCCCTGGCGGGCGATCGGACGGGCCCGGGGCCGTTCGGCCGCCGGCGGGCCGTTCGCGCGGTGTCGTGCCGCTCACGCCGCCGCGGGGGCCGTTCACGCGGCGTCGTGCCGCTGGGCCGTGACGAAGTACGGCTGCACCTTGCCGCTCTGCGCGTAGTCCTTGAGCCGGACCAGCAGTTCGGCCCAGGTGCCGGCGACCAGCGGGACGCCGTCCTCGCTGCCCGGCTGCCAGCCGCCGTGCCGGAACAGCAACCGGGTGCGGCCGGGCTCGTCGGGCTGGTCGGCGAGGTCCCAGCTGATCCAGGTGCCGGCCCAGTGCGGCGGGAAGGCCCCGGCGTTGGCCCACACCACCCGGTCCAGGTCGGCCCGCTCGCGGCGCAGCCGGAACGGCTCGGGGACGCCGGGGAAGTCGAACAGCAGGACGTCGCCCTCCCGGTCCACGCCGGTGGTCCACCAGCTGGTCAGCCCGTCGTGCGTGTTGAGCGCGGCGAGGACGACGGCCCGGGGTGCGGCGATGTCGAACTGGAGGGCGATCTCGGGCATGGGGGTCCGCCTTTCGGTGCGCGCCCCCCTTGTCCGTGGGCCGGGTCCGGTGTGCCGGGGTCCCGCGCGTCGGGCCCCCGTCCCTCAGGTCGCCCGTTCCTCAGGTCGCCCGGGCCGGGCGCCTCCCCGGTTTCTCCGGCCACCATGGCACGACCCCCGGGCCCGCGCGCCCTGGACGGCGCTGGCCCGGGGGGTCGTCCCCACGGCTCGGGTGCGGTCAGCCGCCGCTGCCGTAGGTGGTGTTCGCGCAGATGTCGTCGTCCGCCGAGCGGGCGTCGTTGGTGACGGTGGTCGGCAGCGGCGCCGGGGGCGCCGGGGTGCCGTTCGCGGCCGCGCCGCCCGTCCCGGCGGCCGGGCCGGTGGCGCCGCCGCCGTTGGCCGCCGAGAAGTCCTTGCCGACGATCAGGGTCACGCCCGCCGAGTTGCCGGCCTCGACGCTGGCGCCCGGGAACAGCGCGGCGACCTTGTCGGCGTTCGCCTTCTGCCCGGAGCCGTACTCGATCATGGTGGTCTTGTACTTGGTGCTCGCCGCCTGGCCCGCCGTGGTGGCGACGAACTTGGCGGCCTTCAGCTGCGCGGTCGCCTTGCCGGCCAGGCCGTTCTCGGTCGTCCCGTTGTAGACCGCCACCTTGATCGACGAGTTGCCGGCGTCCGCGGCCGGCGCGGCGGGCGCACTGGACGCGGCCGACTGCGACGCGGCCGGTGCGCTCGGGCTGGCGGCGGCGTCCGGCTGCTGGCCGGTGGCGTTCTGCCCGTCGATGGTCTGGTCGGCCTTGAGGGTCTCCCAGAGCTTGTTGGCGTCCGGCTGGACCAGGTCGAGGTCCTTGTCCTGGGTGCGGTAACGCCAGGGCGCCGTCACGAACTTGAGGTCGTGCATGTCGATGTTCTTGAGCGACAGCCCGAAGGAGAGCAGCTTGTCCGCGGAGGCCAGCCCCGGGTCGACCACCAGCGACTTGGTCGCGGCGTCGGCCAGCGGCAGCAGGTTGGTGGGGCTCAGCCCGTCCTTCTTGACCTTGCTCGCGAGCGAGCTGAGGAAGGCCTGCTGGCGCTTCATCCGGCCGATGTCGGAGCCGTCGCCGATGCCGTGCCGCAGACGCACGTAGTCCAGCGCCTGCTGGCCCTGCACGGTCTGCTTGCCCTGCGGCAGGACGAGGTCGCCCTTCCTGTGCAGGTTGGGGTTGACGTCGCCCTCGTAGATGGCCTTCGGCAGGCAGACGTCGACGCCGTTCACGGCCTTGGTCATCGCGGAGAAGCCGTTGAAGTCGACCACGATGGTGTGGTCGACCCGGATCCCGGTGAGCTTCTCCACCGTGTTCTGGGCGCAGGCCGGGTTGCCGCCGTCGCTGCCGCCGACCGAGAAGGCCGCGTTGAACAGGTCGCTGGACGCCCCCTTGGTCCACTTGCCGTTGGGCAGCTTGCAGGGCGGGATCGGGACCTTCGCGTTGCGCGGGATCGAGATGCCCACGGCGTGCTTGTGGTCGGCGTAGACGTGCAGCAGGATCGTGGTGTCCGAGCGGGCGCCGCCGTCCTCGCCGCCGCCGAGGTCCGAGTTGTTGCCGCCGCGGCTGTCCGAACCGATCAGCAGGACGTTGACCGGCTTGTTGCCGTCCGCGTCGGCCTGCGCCTCCGGCGGGCGGTCGGTGGCTATCGCGTCGCCGTCGAAGGACTTGATGTTGGCGTTCAGCTTGAAGTAGATCGCCCCGCCGGCGCCCGCGATCAGCACCAGCACGCCGGCCGCCGACCAGGCGACGATCTTCTTCACGTTCTTCTTGGGCTTGCGGCTGTTGCGCGCCGCCGCCCGGCCGCCGCCGGCCGCCGCCGCCTCAGGCCTGCCGCCGTCCTTGCCCGCGCCCCGACCGCCGTCCTTGCCCGCGTCCTTGCCGCCGTCCTTGCCGCCGTCCTTGCCAGCGCGGCCAGCGCCCTTGCCCTGGGCGGCGCGTCGGGCCTCCGCCCGGCCGCCGGTACGCGGCGGCGGCACGGACCCATCGCTCCCCGTCGTGAGCGCGCCGGGTGCGTTCTCCCCCCGAGCCGGGCCCTCGCCCCACTGACCTGACATGCGCGTACCTTTCACCGACGGAAGCGACGCCCCGGACGATCTGGCGCACCGCACACAGGGAGACGGTCGGGACCGTTCCCAGGTTGCACATACGAACATCGGTACAAACCGATGAACGTGGCTTCCGATCATATTTAGGCCCGACGCGGTCACCGACCTCCGGTCCACCACCAACCCCGGCCACCACGGCGCAAGCTCGCCACAGAACGCCCGAAACCAGCCGATTACGACGTGACCTACGCCACCTCTCCCCGCCCCAGCGGCACCATCCGGCACCACGCGCCGCACGTCCGCCGCCGCCCGGGACGGTCCGGGGGTTATCCTCACCCCGCCCCAGGGGGATGCCCCCGTTTCTCAAGGCCCGTTCGCTAGACCAGACTCAGCACCATGACCACCGATACCGCGGGGACGCCGACCGCGAAAACCCGGCCGCAGCCGCCCGCCGGACCACCGGACACCGCCCCGCCCGGAACCGGCGGGAGCGACTTCGCCCAACTGCTCGGCCGGATCAGCGCCGAGGCCCTGCTCGACCGACGCCCGGTCTACTACACCGTCCGCGCGGGCCTCGTCCTCGCCGCGTTCCTCGGCGGCTGGTGGGCCATGTTCGCCCTCGGCGACACCTGGCTCCAACTCGGCCTGGCCGCCGCGATGTCCATCGTCTTCGCCCAACTCGGACTGATGGCCCATGACCTGGCGCACCGCCAGGTGTTCACCGGGCGCCGCGCCGGCGAGATCGGCGGCCGCATCGTCGCCAACCTCCTGATGGGCATGAGCTACGGCTGGTGGATGAACAAGCACACCCGCCACCACGCCAACCCCAACCACGAGGAGCGGGACCCGGACGTCTCCCCCGACCTCGTCGTCTGGTCCCAGGACCAGGCCAGGAGGGCCAGCGGAATCGCCCGCTTCATCGGCCGCCGCCAGGCGTTCCTCTTCTTCCCGCTGCTCCTGCTCGAAGGCCTCAACCTCAGCTACAACAGCTTCCGCGCGCTGCGCAGCCCGATCATGAAGCGCCCGTACCTGGAGGGCTTCCTGCTGGTCGCCCACTTCGCCGCCTACCTCGGGCTGGTCTTCGCCGCCCTCCCGGTCGGCAAGGCCTTCGCCTTCCTCGCCGTCCACCAGGCCCTGCTCGGCGTCTACTTGGGCTGTGTCTTCGCCCCCAACCACAAGGGCATGCTGATGGTGACGCCCGGCATGCGGCTCGACTTCCTCCGCCGCCAGGTCCTCACCTCCCGCAACGTCCGCGGCGGCTACTTCATCGACGCCCTGATGGGCGGCCTCAACTACCAGGTCGAGCACCACCTCTTCCCCAGCATGCCCACCCCGGCCCTGCGCCGCGCCGCCGTCCTCACCCGCGACTTCTGCGCCGAGAAGGAGATCGCCTACTACGAGACCGGCCTCTTCCGCTCGTACCGCGAGATCCTCACCCACCTCCACCAGACCGGCGCCCCGATCCGCGCCGCGGGCTGACCCGCCCACGACCCACATCACACCGCGGCACCCCGGCTACTCGACCAGCCGGGGTGCCGCAGTGCGTTCACCGGCGGCGGACATGCAAAAGGCCAGGTCAGAGGTTTTCTGACCTGGCCTCGGTTCGGTGGGCCACCAGGGGCTCGAACCCTGAACCTACGGATTAAAAGTCCGCAGCTCTGCCAATTGAGCTAGTGGCCCGTGGCCCTCGTCCCGGTTGGGGAGGGCCACCGTGATCCTACCCGGTGGGGCGCAGGGCTCCGCCAGTGGATTGCGCGGGCGCGCCGGGGGCGGGGGGCGGAGCGTAGTGGGCGGCGCGGACGCGGCGGAGCCAGGATTCGGCGGGGCGCGGGTCCGGGGCGGCGGGGAGGACGCCGGGGCGGGCCAGGCGATCGGCGGCGTCGGCGAGCAGGGACTCGGCGACGGCGGGGCGGTCGGCGATGCGTTCGCCGAGGTCGCGGACGTGTCCGGGGTCGGCGAGGCGGACCAGGTTGTGGCCGGTCTCGTGCAGCCGGACGGCCTGCGCGACCAGCCGGACCAGGTGCCGGGCGTGCTTGGCGGCCCGGCCGCGGGTGACCGGGTCGGTGGTGTCGCGGGTCAGCAGTTTGCGGAACTGCTGCTCTGCGTAACCGAGATAGGCCTTCCGGACGGCCGATTCACTGAGGAAACTCGAGCGGATCTCGACCAGTTCGGCACCGAGCGGGGTGCGGATCTCGTACAGGTCGTCCGGCAGCCAGACGAGCTCGGAGGCGGTCGGGTTGCAGGACAGCGCCAGACGGCACCACTTGGCGGCCTCGTGCAGGGTGACGTCGGGCCCGGTGGTGACGTGCGACTCGGCCGGGCGGTGCAGACCGTGCAGCTCCTCGGTGGGGGCGGCGTACAGGCCGAGCCGGTCGACGTCGGAGCCGGCGTGGGCGAAGCCGTACGCGGTGGAGCCGACCACGCCGGAGAGCAGGACGGTGCCGGGGACGGCGAGTGCGGGTGCGAGTGCGTCGGGCATCGTCGGTCTCCTCTCGAACAGCAGGCTGGCAGAACGGTGCCGGCGGTGAGGGTGGTGGCGGTGAGGGTGGTGGCGGCGCCGCTACCGCATCCTCGCCGGTCCGGGCCGCTCCGGGCGAACGATTTCCGCGCCGGGGCCCGCCCCGGCCGGTCCGCCGGGTAGCGTACCGACCATGTCGACCACCATCGCCGACGACGGCGTCCTGATCGTCACCGGCGCCGGCCGCGGCATCGGCGCCGCCACCGCCCTGCTCGCCGCCCGGCGCGGCTACCGGGTCTGCGTCAACTACCGCACGGACGAGGCCTCGGCCACCGCCGTGGTGGACACCGTCCGGGCCGAGGGCGGCACCGCGCTCGCCGTCCGGGCCGACGTCACCCGCACCGCCGAGGTGGAGCGGCTGTTCACCACCGTGGACGCCGAACTCGGGCTGCTCACCGGCCTGGTGAACAACGCCGGCACGCTGGAGAAGCAGTGCCGGCTGGAGGACATCGACGAGGACCGGCTGAACCGGATCTGGGCCGCCAACATCACCGGCCCGTTCCTGTGCGCGGCCCAGGCCGTCCGCCGGATGTCCACCCGGCACGGCGGCCGCGGCGGTGCCATCGTCAACGTGTCCTCGGCCGCCTCGCGGCTCGGCTCGCCCAACGAGTACGTCGACTACGCGGCCGCCAAGGGCGCCGTCGACTCGATGACCCGCGGCCTCGCCCTGGAGGTCGCCGCCGAGGGGATCCGGGTCAACGCCGTCCGCCCCGGCCTGATCCACACCGACATCCACGCCCTCGGCGGCGAGCCCGGCCGGGTCGACCGGGTCGCCCCCGGACTGCCGATGCGGCGCGGCGGACGGGCGGAGGAGGTCGCCGAGGCGATCCTCTTCCTGCTCTCCCCCGCCGCCTCGTACACCACCAACGCGTTCCTGGACGTCTCCGGCGGGCGCTGAAAGGTTCCCTCCGGTTTCCTTCCGCCGGCCCGCCCGCCGCCCGTACCGTGGGGCCATGACCGACGCCTTCATCGACATCCCCGGTGTGCGCAACTTCCGTGACGCGGGCGGGATCGGCGCCCTGCGGCGGGGCGTGCTCTACCGCTCCGGCTCCTTCCACACCCTCACCGACGAGGGCGCCCGGCGCCTCAAGGCCCTCGGCCTGCGCACCGTCCTCGACCTGCGCAGTCCGGTCGAGCTGGAGGTCTGGCCCGACCTGCGGCACGGCCTCGACCACGAGGCCCTCAACCTGCCGACCCTGCCCGCCAACCGCGAGGACGTCGACCAGCCCTGGCCCGAGGACCAGGCGGCGCTCTACCCCTTCATGGCCCAGACCGCCGGCCCGTCCCTCGCCGCCGTCGTCCGCCGCCTCGCCGCCCCCGGCGCGCTGCCCGCCCTCGTGCACTGCGCCGTCGGCAAGGACCGCACCGGCCTGACCATCGCCGTCCTGCAGTCCCTGCTCGGCGCCTCGGAGGCCGACGTCACCGCCGACTTCCTGCTCTCCAACGTCGGCCTCGGCCTCGACCGGGGCCCCACCCCCTACGTCGACGAGACCGGCACCGAACGCGTCTCCCGCCCCGTCACCGCCGAACTCCTCGCCTCCGCCCTGGGCTGGATCCACACCCGGCACTCCTCCCTCCCCGCCTACCTCCGCGCCCACGGCGTCACCGACGAGGAGCTGACCGCCCTGCGCACCAACCTGTCGGCCTGACCGGCCCGGGGACGCACCTGCTCCCGGCCTTCGAAGCGCCACCACTGGGCGGGCGGGCCGGTGTCCTCCCCCTGGTGGACGGCGGGGTCGGGGGCGGTGCGGCGCGAAGGCCGTGGCCCGGCAGCCGACCCGGCACCCGCCACCGGGCCCGCCCGCAGCGCCGCCTATGCTGCGGCGGTGTCTTCCGACCATGATGCGCCGCACCGTCAGCAGCCCACCCTCCTGGAGGCGGTGGCCGGGCTGGAGGCGGTGGCCGCCGCCGGGGACGACGACCGCTTCGGCCCCGCCCTGGCGCTGGTGGGCGGGCTGTTCGGGTCGGCCGGTCCGGCCGAGGCCGCCGCAGCCGGTCCCCGGCTGGCCGCGCTGCTGCCGGGCGCCCCGCCGTTCCCCCGGGCGCACCTGGCGATGGTCGTGGGCGCCTGCGTGGAGAACGGCGCCGACCCGGTCGGCTGCGCGGGCCCGGTGCTGGCAGGCCTGCGCGGGGCGCTGACCGGCACGCAGCGGCTGACGCGGCGGTGGGCGCAGACCGGCGGCGGCCCGCTGCCGGACCCGGAGGGCGACGACCCGGTCGAGGCGCACGACCGGGTCGCGGATCCGGCACACCTGGACGCGTGGCACGCGCACCTGGCCGTGGTCGGCTGGTGGACGCTGCACCTGTGGCAGCGGGCCGCCTGGGCCGTGTACGCGCACCCGCCGGTGCGCCGCGAGGCGCGCACCTCGGGCGTGACGGACGTGCTGCTGGAGCTGTTCGAGCGGTACGACGGCGGGCGGCACGACTTCAAGGGCCTGGCGCACCTGGCGCTGGTCCTCGACGACGAGCCGCTGCTGGTGCTGGACCGCCCCACCGGCACCGGCTACCTGCTGCGCATGGACGGGCTGGGCGACACCTTCCAACTGCACACCCTGCTCGCCGAGGTGCTGATCGGCGGCGGCCACCTGCCGGGCACCCGGCCGGACCCGGAGGTGGTGGCGCTGGCCCGTACCGCGCTCCCGGACGACCGCCGGGTGGTCGCGACCGGCGCGTTCAACCTGGTCGCCCCGGACGGCTCGTGGCTGTGGAACGAGGGGACGCCCAGCGACATCCCGGTGGTGGACGGCGTGCGCACCCTGGTCCTGGACCCGCCGCCGTACGAGCGCAGTTGGTCCGCCGGGCGGCTCCTCCAGGAGGTCCCGGGCGACCTGCGGCTGGAACGGGTGCTGCCCCCGGCGGAGGCCGCGCAGCGGCTGGCCCGCACGGTGCCGGCACAACCCGCCGAACAGGCGTTCCGGTAACGCGCCCGCGGGGAGACCCGAAAGCGGGGAGGCCCGAAAGCGGCGGGACCCGACGGCAGCGGGGCCCGACGGCGGGGAGGCCCGGACGGGCGCGGGGCGGGCGGGCTATGGTCGGAAGCCGGAACAGGAAGTCGGGACAACCTCTACGAGTGGAGTCGACGATGGCGAAGGTCCCCAACGTGCTCTCGGCCGCCGCGCCCGCCGCGCTGACCGCGGCGAGCGGCCTGGTGGGCGGTTACGGCGTCGCCCGCTGGAGCGGCCGGCGCGAACTGGGCGGCGCGGTGCTGGCGGTGGCCGGTGCCGGGGCGGCCGCGCAGTGGCACCGCAGCTCGGGCGCGGCCACCGCGGCGGCGCTGACCGGCCTGTACGTGGCGGCGTTCGGCGGCTCGCATCCGCTGGCGAAGAAGATCGGCGCCTGGCCGTCGGTCTTCGCCGTCACCGGTGTGGTCGCGGCGGCCTCGACGGCCGCGACGGCGCTGGCCGCCCGCAAGCGGTAGCGGCACCCGGCGCGAGCCGTGCGCCAGCCCGCTCACCGGCCTCGGCGGCCTCACCGGCGGCACCCGGCGGCGGCCTCAGCGCACCGCCGCGCCGGGCTGCGCCGCCCCGCCGAACCGCGCCTCGAACGCGGCCCGGTTCGCCGAGACCGGTGAGCGGTCCCAGACCGCGAACACCACCCGTTCGAAGGCCGCCCCGTACCGGGAGAGCGCGCCCTCGAAGGCCTCGGCGACCTGGGCCGGGTCGTTGCGGAACACCCCGCAGCCCCAGGCCCCGAGCACCAGCGTGCGGACCTCGTGCCGGGCCGCCGCCGCGAGCACCCGGACGGCCCGCTCGGCGAGCACGCCCCGGACGTCCACGTCGGCCGAGCGCCGTTCCAGCTGGCCCGCGTTGGGTGCGGGCGAGGTCAGGAAGGTGACCGGGTACGGCCGCGCCAGCAGGTCGCCGCCCCGACCGCGGATCACCGGTACGTCGGGCGAGACGATCACCCGGTGGCTGTACCGGAGGTCGGTGGAGGCGCGGTGCGCCTCGTAGTAGTCCGGCGCCTCCAGCAGGCAGGTGTAGAGCAGCGCGCTGCGGCACAGGTCCTCCTCCTGGGCGCGGGCACCGCGCAGGTAGCCGCCGCCGGGGTTGCGCGCGGAGGCGAAGTTGAGCACCCCGACCGGGCCAGCCCCGCCCTCGACCAGGCGCCGGGCGGCCTCGATGCTGCCTTCGGCCGTCACCTCCACCGCCCCGACTGGCCCCCCGGGCCGACCCGGCCGATCCGGCCCGGGCCCCGGGCCCCCGCCCCGCAGCAGCGCGTCCAGCGCCGGCGGCGCGTACGACACCGTGCCGGCCCTGGCGGCCGCCAACTGCTCCTCCACCATCACGAGTTCGCCACCGGCCGCCCGGTAGCTCCCCCGCTCGGCGATCTCCTCGTTCACCCGGGCCACGTCCTGCAGTCTGCTGCTCATGTCCGGGACGCTACGGGACTTCCGCCGGGCCGCGCCACAGGTTATTCTCAGCCACAGAACAACACCTCGGGGGCGCGAGGGGTACCGGGGGAGGTACCCGGGGGTATCGGGGGAACGCGACGGGCCCGCTCCAGTGCATGGAGCGGGCCCGTCGTGTGTGTTCAGCTGTTCAGCTACCGGTGGTCAACCACCGGCCGTACGGCGTCAGTTCTTCCAGCGCGGCTTGCGGTCGTCGCGGTTGAAGCCACCGGAACGGTCGCGGTCAAAGCCGCCCGAGCGGGCGCCGCCACGGTCGTCGCGGTCACGGCCGAAGCCACCACCGGAGGCCTGCGGACGGCCGCCGGAGCGGTGGTCGTCACGACGCGCGAACGGACGGTTGTTGCTGCCGCCGCGCTCGTCACGGTCCCGGCCGAAGGACGGGCGGTCACCGAAGGTGCGGGCCGGACGGTCGCCGAAGGAGCGGCCGCCGCGGTCGTCGCGGTCACGGTTGAAGCCACCGGAACGGTCGCGGTCGAAGCCACCACCGGTGCGGGCCGGACGGTCGCCGAAGGAACGGCCGCCGCGGTCGTCACGGTCACGGTTGAAACCGCCCGAGCGGGCGCCGCCACGGTCGTCACGGTCACCGAAGGAACGGCCACCACGGTCGTCACGGTCACGGTTGAAGCCACCCGAGCGGGCGCCGCCACGGTCGTCACGGTCACCGAAGGAACGGCCACCACGGTCGTCACGGTCACGGTTGAAGCCACCGGAACGGCCACCACGGTCATCGCGGTCGCGGTTGAAGCCACCCGAGCGGCCACCACGGTCGTCGCGGTCACCGAAGGAACGGCCACCACGGTCGTCACGGTCACGGTTGAAGCCACCGGAACGGCCACCACGGTCGTCACGGTCGCGGTTGAAGGCCGGACGCTCGGTGCGCGCCTCGCGGTACGAAGTCGTGCGCTCCTCGGCCTGCGGCGCGGCGGCCGGGGCCGGCACCTCGGTGGCCGGGGTCTCCGCAGCGGCCTCGTCGCCCGCCTCGGCGGCCGGGGCCTCGTCCTCGATGCCCAGCTCGGCCCGCTCGCGGGCGGCCCGCGCGGCCAGGCGGTCGGCCTCCTCGCGCAGCTCGGTGGTGCGGCGCTGCGCGCGCTCCAGCTGGCGGGTCATGTCGGCGAGCTCGCGCTCGGCGGCACCGGCGATGCCGGCCGCGCTCTCGGCCTGGACCTCGATCAGCGAACGGGCGCCGGTGATCTTGGCGACCTCGGCGTCGAAGGCGTGGTCGAGGATGTGGCGCGAGGCGTCGACGCCCGCGTCCTCCATCAGGCGGAAGACGCCGCGGCGCTGGTGCGGCAGCACCAGGGTGACGACGGCGCCGGAGCGCCCGGCCCGGGCGGTGCGGCCGGAGCGGTGCAGGTAGTCCTTGTGGTCGCCGGCCGGGTCCACGTTGAGGACCAGGTCGATGCCGTCGACGTGGATGCCGCGGGCGGCGACGTCGGTGGCGACGACGACGTTGACGTAGCCGTCCTTGAAGTCGCCGAGGACACGGGTACGGGCGCCCTGGGTCATCCCGCCGTGCAGCGCGTCGGCCTTCACGCCGGCCTCGATGAGCTGCTCGGCGACGCGGTCGGCGCCCATCTGGGTGCGGACGAAGATGATCGTGCGGCCCTTGCGGGCGGCGATCGCGTTGGTGATCGGCGCCTTGTCCTTGGGCTTCACCACGAGGATGTGGTGGGTCATGGTGGTGACCGCGCCGGCCGACGGGTCGACCTCGTGGGTGACCGGGTTCTTCAGGTAGCGCTTGACCAGGGTGTCGATCTCGTTCTCCAGGGTGGCGGAGAACAGCAGGCGCTGGCCACCGGCCGGCACCTGGTCGAGGATCTCGGTGACCTCGGGCAGGAAGCCCATGTCGGCCATCTGGTCGGCCTCGTCGAGCACGACGGTCCGGACGTCGGCCAGCTTGGCGCTGCCGCGGTTCAGCAGGTCGCGCAGACGGCCGGGGGTGGCGACCAGGACGTCGACGCCGCGCTCCAGCGCGTAGATCTGGTTCGACATCGAGGTGCCGCCGCAGACGACCTTGAGCTTGAGGCCGAGCACCGAGCCGAACGGCTCCAGGGCGTCGGCCACCTGCATGGCCAGCTCGCGGGTCGGGACGAGGATCAGGCCGCGCGGGTGCTTGGGCTTGGTGCGCTCGCCGTCGGCGAGGCGGGTCAGCAGCGGCAGGCCGAAGCTGAGGGTCTTGCCGGAGCCGGTACGGCCACGGCCCAGCACGTCCTTGCCGGCCAGGGCGTCCGGGATGGTCGCGGCCTGGATCGGGAACGGGGTGGTGACACCGCGCTTGGCGAGGGCGCGCACGACGTCGTCGTGCAGGCCCAGGTCGCCGAAGGTGATGGTGGGCTCGGCGGGCTCCTCGGCCTCGACGGCGTCGGCGTTCAGCTCGACGTCAGCGTCGGTGGGCTCGACGGCCTCAACGGCCTCGACGGTGTCGGTGAGGGTGTCGGCGGTGTCGGTGACATCGGCGGCGGCCTCGCTCGCGGGCATGGCGAAGCGGGCGTCGTCAACGAGAGACATGTAAAACCTTCCGGAAGTGGCACGCGCCAAAGTCCGGGGGTTCTGTTTCACAACCGCCTCTATGCGGTCAGCCACGGATCGCCGGAACGCGCCAAGGGCGCCAGATGGGAATAGGGCGCCAGTCAAATGAATCAAACGAACGATCTACCACCATAGACGAACCTCGGGATCAGAGGCAAATGCCCTGGCCAGACCGCTAATGCCCACCCGCATGCGGGCTCGGGGCCGAGGAACCGGAGTTACCGGCCGAGGGCTCCGGGGTCGGTGGGACGGTCGCGGCCGGTGAGGTGTGCTCGGGCTCGGGTGACGTCGAGGGGCGGCTGCTCGGCGTGGCCGACGGCGTGCCCGCCGTACCGCCGGAGCGGCCCTCACCGGTGCCGCCAGCCCCTCCCGCGCCCCCGGTACCCGCCGCACCGCCGGTACCGGCCGACGCGCCGCCGCCCGGCCGGGGCGCGGGGCTGGCACTCACGCCCCCCGCCGAACCGTTCGCGCCGGTGCCGGCCGGCGCGGGGTCCACGGCGGGCGCCCCCGGCACCGGGACCACGCCGGCGGCCGCGCCGTTCACGCCGGGCGCCACCTCGCCCGCCGCCGTGGCCGTCGCCCCGGCCGGCGCGTTCTCGCCCTGCAAGCCCCCCGGACGCTCCGGGCGCCCGGACGCACTCCCCGGATGCGCGCCGCTCGGCGAGGCCGACGGCCCGCTCGTCACCCCCGGCTTGCCCGCCGGACCGACCTGCCCGACCGGCGCCACCCCGCGCTTCACCTCCGCCTCCGGACCGACCGACATGCACCCCGTCAGCCCCAGCCCGGCCACCGCCAGCACCGCCGCCGCACGCACCGAAGCCGTACGCGCCGAAACCGCACGCGCCGAAGCCGTACGCACCACCGCCCGAACCGCCCGCACCGAAGCCACCGAGCTCCCTCTCCACCGCCCCACCCGGGCCGCCCACTGCTCGCGCGGCCGCTTTTCGGTGCCCAACGCGCACCCGCCCCGACGGGACACGGGCAGCGCGCCAGGAAGCGCCTGGGCCGCCTCCGCCACAGCCCGCCGAACCGGCAGACCGGCGGCCTGCTCAGCCCCAGAACGCCGAGGCCAGCCCCGCCCCCGCGTACACCGCGGCCAGCCCCACCACCACGCTGCCCACCACGTTCGCCAGCGCGTACCGCCCCGCCCCGGTCTCGACCAGCCGCAGCGTCTCGTACGAGAAGGTCGAGTACGTGGTCAGCGCCCCGCACAGCCCCGTCCCCAGCAGCACCTGGACCTGCGGGGACGCGGCCCCCGCCGCCACCGCCCCGGTCACCAGGCCGAGCACCATGCAGCCGACCGCGTTCACCGCGAACGTCCCCCAGGGGAACACCGAGTCGTGCCGGGCCTGCACCGCCCGGTCGGTCAGGTACCGCAGCGGCGCGCCGACCACCGCGCCCGCCACCACCAGCAGCCAGTTCACCCCGAAGCCCCTTCCCGCCCCACGTACCTGACCACTTCGCAGCGGTCCAGCAGCACCAAGCCCTCCGCCACCAGCCCGTCCAACTGCGGCAGGAACGCCCGCACCCGCTCCTCCTCGTCCACGATCACCACCGCCACCGGCAGGTCCTCGCTCAGCGACAGCAGCCGCGCCGTGTGCACCAGCGACGACGCCCCGAACCCCTCGATCCCCCGGAACACGCTCGCCCCGGCCAGCCCCGCCGCCCGCGCCCGGTGCACGATCTCGCTGTACAGCGGCCGGTGGTGCCAGCGGTCGTTCTCCCCCACCAGCACGGTCAGCCGCAGCGCCGGCCCGCTCAACCTGCTCACCGCACGCCCCCGCCACCACGGGCGATCAGACGGCGCGTCAGCCCGGCCGCCACCCACACCGCGCCGAGCGCGCCCAGCAGCGTCAGCCCCAGGTACGCCAGCCCGAGCCCGAGCCGCCCCTCCTCCACCAGCCGCCGGATGTCCACCGCGTACGTCGAGAAGGTGGTGAAGCCGCCCAGCACCCCGGTCCCGAAGAACGGCCGCAGCAGCGGGTGCGCCGGACGCCCCTCGGTGATCACCACCAGGAACACCCCGATCACCGCGCACCCGACCACGTTGATCAGCAGCGTCGTCCACGGGAACGCCGCCGGCCCGTTCGCCCAGGCCAGCCCGGCGCCGTACCGCGCCACCGACCCGATCGCCCCGCCCACCGCGATCACCGCCACGGCCGGCCCCTGCCCGCGCCACACCGGCGGCCGCCTCCGGGCGGCCGCCCCCTCGTCCACCGGCCGGGTCCGCGCCGGGCCGTCCACCGTGCCGTCCGAGGTCGCCATAACCCCATCAAACACCGGCTCCCGCCGTCTGGCACAGCGTCACTCCAGACCCGA
This sequence comes from Kitasatospora sp. NPDC059812, assembly GCF_042732075.1. Lineage (NCBI taxonomy): Bacteria > Bacillati > Actinomycetota > Actinomycetes > Kitasatosporales > Streptomycetaceae > Kitasatospora > Kitasatospora sp. NPDC059812. The sequence goes on along the minus strand of NZ_JBHWIO010000034.1, from coordinate 55,434 downwards.
CAATGAACCGGTGGAGATGACCCGGGACGAGTTCGAGACGCTGGTCAGCGACGCCCTCGACCAGATTCCCCCGCAGCTCGCGGCCATGATGGACAACGTCGCCGTCTTCGTCGAGGACGAGCCCGACCCCGCCGACCCGGAACTCCTCGGCCTCTACGAGGGCACCCCGCTCACCGAACGCGGCGAGTGGTACGCGGGCGTCCTGCCCGACCGGATCCTCATCTACCGCGGCCCCACCCTCCGGCACTGCGAGACCCACGACCAGGTCGTCGCCGAAGTCCGCACCACGGTCATCCACGAGGTCGCCCACCACTTCGGCTTCGACGACCACGAACTCGACGAACTCGGCTGGTCCTGACCCCCGCCCCAAGCGGCCCTCGGGCGGCCCCCACCCACCCGGCCGAAACCCGTTTTGGCGATCCGCCCTGCATCCCATATGCTTCTCGACGTCCCCGAACGCTGGGAACAGCGGGACAGGCCGCAAGCCCTCATCGTCTAGTGGCCCAGGACGCCGCCCTTTCAAGGCGGTAGCACGGGTTCGAATCCCGTTGGGGGCACGCAGTACCGTAGTAAAAAGCAGTGCCGCAAGACCTTAGTGGGAAACCACTACAAGGTCCCGTGGAGCAGTTGGTTAGCTCGCCACCCTGTCAAGGTGGAGGTCGCGGGTTCAAGTCCCGTCGGGATCGCTCGTCTCGCAAGAGACGGTGCAGTACGGCCAGGTAGCTCAGTTGGTACGAGCGTCCGCCTGAAAAGCGGAAGGTCGCCGGTTCGACCCCGGCCCTGGCCACAATGCATGACCAGGCATTATGCCCCCGAAGCAGCTCGCTTCGGGGGCATTTTCGCGTTGTTTGACGCCAACGGCACAGCCGACGGTCACCACCCTCCCGCATGACGTCAAGTACGTGACGTACTTGACGTACTTCACCGGCCGCGCGACCCTGGTTCTCGGACGAGGAGGCTTCCCATGACAGCAGTCCACTACGAGAGCTACACCGAAGCCCGAACGCACCTGAAGGATCTGCTGGACGCAGCGGGGCAAGGCCGGATCGCGACCGTTCGCCGGGACACCGGATACGCGGCCGTAGTCGACGCAGGGCGGCTACGCCGCGCCCTCACGCTGTTGTGCCCCTCCAAGGCCGAGGTGGTCGCCGAGGGCGGTGGCTGGTCGGTGTTCTTCCCCGGCCTGCCGGTCGCAGCGGACGGCGGCACGTTCGACGAGGCCATCGACGAGATGATCGACGCGCTCCGCGAGTATGCGGAGGACTGGCAGGACCGACTGCTGAGCACTCCGAACCATCGCGACAACTGGGGCCTGGTTCAGCTGATCGGTCTCAGCGACGACGCACAACTCCGTGATTGGCTGCTCGGAGTCGCGAAGTGACCTGGCCCCAGCCGACACGCGAACGGCACGAGCAGTTCTGCAAGGTTGAAGGCTGGGAACGCGTACGTGACGCGCGAGGCCGCACCGGCACCCACCACGTCACCTACGAATTCGGGCTCCCCGACGGGCGGATCCTGCGTACTCGGGTGTCGCATCCGGTCGACCGCACCGTGTACGGCGCGGGCATGTGGTCGCACGTCCTCCGCGATCAGCTGGATGTGACAGAGGATGTCTTCTGGCCGTGCGTCCTGGACGGCGCGCTTCCCGATCGAGGCGCGCCCGAGCCACCACGCGAGGCGCTTCCCGCAGATCTGGTCCACATGCTGATCAACCGTGTCGGACTCACCGAGAACCAGGTCGCCGAGCTGAACAAGGCCCAGGCGATCGCGCGACTCCAGCAGTTCTGGACCGAGGGCCACTGACACCAGTTGCCGGGTCGCCGCCGGGGCCGCTGCGGCTTCCGGTCCCCGCAGATCTCGAAGTCCATCGCACACCTTGAACTGGGGTGTTGCGACGACCGTTAGGACCCAAGATTTCGCTGCGGGGCTTCCGCCGTTCCGGGGGCCCGGGGCCTGGGGCCGGGCGCCGACTACGCTGGGTGCCGGACACCGGTGGATTCGGTTCGGGAGGCGTCGCACTCATGGCCCCGGAACACTTCGAGCTTCTGGAAGAGGCCCGCAGGAGCCTGCCCGACGGCTTCAAGGTGGAGCTCTCCGGCGACACCATCACCATGATGGTGAGCCCCTCGGGGATCCACCAGCGCAACCTGCTGGTGGTGCGCCGGCAGTTCGACGCCCACACCCCGGCCGGGCTGCTGCCGAGCGAGAACACCGATCTGATCTCGCCCAACGTCGGGAAGAGCCGCAATCCCGACCTGACGTACCTTCCGGACGACGCGCTGGCCACCACCGACAACCAGGTGCCCGCCGAGCTGGCCGCGATCGCGGTCGAGCTGGTCTCGCCCTCCAACCCCGAGAACGACTGGGTCGGGAAGGTGCGGGACTACCCGCTGATGGGGATCCCGCTGTACCTCCTGGTCGACGCGCGGGAGAAGACCGTCACCCTCTTCAGCAGGCCGGACGGCGCCCGGTACCACCGGCGCGAGGACATCGCGTTCGGCGAGACGATGCGCGTTCTGGAGCCCTTCGGCTTCGAGCTGGTCACCGGCGACCTGCTGCCCTGCTGATCTCGGGCGGCTCCCCTCGGGTCAGCTCGCCAGGCGGCCGGGCGAGCTGACCCGAGGGGAGGTGGGCCGGTCGCGCGGGCGGCGTCGAGGCCGGCACGCCGGGTGGGTTCAGTAGGAGCGGAACCAGCTGGCGTCGGTGCCCAGCACGGAGCCGTCCGCCGCGTAGTACGTGAACGTGCGGGCCTGGGCGCCCGGCTTCCTGGCGATCGCGTACCAGCGCGTCGGGGAGTCCCCGAGGGCGACCGGCGCCGACTCGCTGATGCCGCCGGTGTCCCAGGTGACCACGATCTTCGCGACCCGGGGCCGGACCCCGGCGATCACCACCGGTGAGGCGCCCAGCTCCCCGCCCTTGAACCCGAGCATCGTCCCTCCTCCGGAGGTGGCCCGGTCGATGATCGCCCCGTCCGGCACCCCCGGGGCGGGGGTGTCGTGCATCGCGTCGTCTACCTGGCGCTGCCCGTCCACGGTGGCGTAGAGGTTCACCAGGTCCACGTCCGGGCGCCAGCTCCGGTCGATGTCCGCCCGGGTGGTCTCCGGCAGTTGCGGGATGGCCGCGTGCCGGTCCTCCCAGATCAGCCGGGCCTGTCGGAGGGCGTCCTCCTTGGTGGCGGCCGCCGGCCAGAACGCGGCCCACGCCTGCCACTGCCTGCCGTTCGTGGTGCCGTGGCCGACCACGACCCGGACCGGGGTGAACGGATCCCGCGCGGGAGCGGTCGGTGTCGCGGTGGTGCCTGCGGTGCCCGCGGCGGCCCCGGCGGCCCCGGCGGCCTCCGCGGCGGTGACGGTCGAGGCGTCCGCCACCACCGCCCCCGCGTCGGCCGCGTTGCCCGGCCCCCGCCCCCGCCCGAGCCCGCCGAGCGCCGTCCCCCCGACGACGGCCGCCGCGACCAGCACCGCCACCGCCCCGCTGGTCAGCAGCCGCCGGCGCCGCAGCCGGCGCCGCCCCCCGGCGACCAGCCGGTCGTACGGGACGGCCCCGATCTCGACGCTTCCGGCCAGCTCGCCCAGGACGCGCGCCGCCGCGGCCTCGGCGCCGGCCGCGCCCCCGGCCCCCGCCCCGACCGTGTCCTCGCCGCCCGCACCGCCCACGTTGCCCATGGCGCCCTCGCCGCCCGCACCGCCCTCGCCGCCCACGTTGCCCACGTTGCCCTCGTTGCTCATCTTCCGCCTCCGATGCTCGCCAGCCCGTTGAGTGAGGAGGCCTCCCGCAGCTTGGCCAGGCCCCTGGCCGCCTGGCTCTTCACCGTCCCGACCGAGCAGCCCATCGCCGCGGCGGTCTGGGTCTCGGTGAGGTCCTCCCAGTACCGCAGCACGACGGCCTGCCGCTGCCGGGGCGGCAGCGTGCCGAGGGCCGTGAGCAGCGCCGCCCGTTCGTCCAGCCGCGCGTAGCCGTCGGGGCCCTCGGGTGCGGCCCGGTCGGGGACGGCGGTGACCAGGTCCTCGGCCGCTCGGCGGCGGAACCGCCGGGCGTGCTCGTTGATCAGGATCCGGCGCACGTAGGCGTGCGGGTCGTCGGCCGCCCGGACCCGGCTCCAGGCGACGTACGCCCGCTCCAGGGCCTGCTGGACCAGGTCCTCGGCGGTGTGCCTGTCCCCCGCGAGCAGGTACGCCGTCCTGAGCAGCCGCGTCCACGCGCTGCCGGTGAACGCGCGGAACTCCTCGTCCCTCGCGGTCTTCTGGGCTCCCATGAGCACCTCCTCAACCCCCAGAGCCCGAAACCGCCGCGAACCGTTGCCTGGCCCGGCCCGGAGCCGTCCGGCCCGACGCCACCGGCACCCGGACCCGCCGTTCGCGCTCGGCCGCCGGTGGCTGTGACACTGGAGAGGCTCGAAAACCGAGGTGCGCGCCGCCGTACCTCCTTGCGAACCTAGAGGGATGCCCGCAGTGAGTTCTCCCGCAGTCCAGTCCGCCCCCGCACCCGCCGAGGGTCCCGGTATCGGTGAGCTGGCCGCCCGCCTGCCCGAGCTGACCCTGCGCGACCAGGTGCGGATCGGGCGCCGACTGGAGGGGGCCCGTCGGGTCCGCAAGCCCGAGGCCCGGCAGAAGGTCGCCGCCCAGATCGCCGCCGACATCGACCGCGCCGAGCTGCTGGTCGAGCAGCGCCGCGGTGCCGTCCCACCGATCAGCTATCCCGCCGAGCTGCCGGTCAGCCAGAAGAAGGACGAAATCCTGGCGGCCATCCGGGACCACCAGGTGGTGATCGTCGCGGGTGAGACCGGCTCCGGCAAGACCACCCAGATCCCGAAGATCTGTCTGGAGCTGGGCCGCGGCGTGCGCGGTCTGGTCGGCCACACCCAGCCGCGCCGGATCGCCGCCCGTACGGTCGCCGAGCGGGTCGCGGAGGAGCTGCGCACCCCGCTGGGCGAGGCGGTCGGCTGGAAGGTCCGGTTCACCGACCAGGTCGGCCAGGACACCCTGGTCAAGCTGATGACGGACGGCATCCTGCTCGCGGAGATCCAGACCGACCGCGAACTGCTCCAGTACGACACCCTGATCATCGACGAGGCGCACGAGCGCAGCCTCAACATCGACTTCATCCTCGGCTACGTCAAGCAGCTGCTCCCGCGCCGACCGGACCTCAAGGTCGTGATCACCTCCGCGACCATCGACCCGCAGCGCTTCGCCCGGCACTTCAACGACGCCCCGATCGTCGAGGTCTCCGGCCGCACCTACCCGGTGGAGGTCCGGTACCGCCCGCTCGTCGACGACCTGGACGAGGACGACGACGCGACGGACGCCGACCGCGACCGGGACCAGATCCAGGCGATCTGCGAAGCGGCCCAGGAGCTCCAGGCCGAGGGCCCGGGCGACATCCTGGTCTTCCTCTCCGGCGAGCGCGAGATCCGCGACACCGCCGACGCCCTGGACAAGCTGAAACTCAAGTCCACCGAGGTCCTGCCGCTGTACGCCCGGCTGAGCTCGGCCGAGCAGCACCGGGTGTTCCAGCGCTCCGGCAGCCGCCGGATCGTCCTCGCCACCAACGTCGCCGAGACCAGCCTCACCGTCCCCGGCATCAAGTACGTGATCGACCCGGGCACCGCCCGGATCTCCCGCTACAGCCACCGCACCAAGGTGCAGCGGCTGCCGATCGAGGCGGTCAGCCAGGCCAGCGCCAACCAGCGCAAGGGCCGCTGCGGCCGCACCTCCGACGGCATCTGCATCCGGCTGTACTCGGAGGAGGACTTCCTCTCCCGCCCCGAGTTCACCGACGCCGAGATCCTGCGCACCAACCTGGCCTCGGTGATCCTGCAGATGACGGCGGCGGGCCTCGGCGACATCGCCGCCTTCCCGTTCCTGGACCCGCCGGACTCCCGCAACATCAAGGACGGCGTGCACCTGCTGCACGAGCTGGGCGCGCTGGACCCGGACGAGAAGGACCCGCGCAAGCGCCTCACCGCGCTCGGCCGCCAACTGGCCCAGCTCCCGGTGGACCCGCGGATGGCCCGGATGGTGCTGGAGGCCGACAAGAACGGCTGCGTGCGCGACGTGATGGTGATCGCCGCCGCGCTGTCCATCCAGGACCCGCGCGAGCGCCCCGCCGAGAAGCGCCAGGCCGCCGACGAGCGGCACCGCCGGTTCAACTCGGAGACCTCCGACTTCCTGTCCTACCTGGCGATGTGGCGCTACGTCCGGGAGCAGCAGCGCGAGCTGTCCTCCTCGGCCTTCCGCCGGATGTGCAAGGCGGAGTTCCTCAACTACCTGCGGATACGGGAGTGGCAGGACATCTACACCCAGCTGCGCACGGTCGCCAAGCAGTTGGGCGTCACCATCGAGGAGCCGCACGAGGACGCCGAGCCGGACGCCGACCGGATCCACCAGTCGCTGCTGGCCGGCCTGCTCTCCCACATCGGCCTGTTCGACGTGGAGAAGCGCGAGTACGGCGGCGCGCGCGGCGCCCGGTTCGCGGTGTTCCCGGGCTCGGGCCTGTTCAAGAAGCCGCCGCGCTGGGTGATGTCGGCCGAGCTGGTGGAGACGTCCCGGCTGTGGGCGCGGATCAACGCCAAGATCGAGCCGGAGTGGGTGGAGCCGCTGGCCGGCCACCTGATCAAGCGGACGTACAGCGAGCCGCACTGGGAGAAGAAGGCCGGAGCCGTCCTGGCGTACGAGCGGGTGACGCTCTACGGGATGCCGGTCGTCGCCCAGCGCAAGGTCAACTACGGGCGGATCGACCCGGAGCTGTGCCGCGAGCTGTTCATCCGCAACGCGCTGGTCGAGGGCGACTGGGAGACCCACCACCGGTTCTTCGCCGAGAACCGCAAGCTGCTCGGTGAGGTCGAGGAGCTGGAGAACCGGGCCCGGCGCCGGGACATCCTGGTCGACGACCAGACCCTGTTCGAGTTCTACGACGCCCGGCTGCCGGAGGACGTGGTCTCCACCCGGCACTTCGACTCCTGGTGGAAGACGGCCCGGCACGAGCAGCCGGACCTGCTCAACTTCGAGAAGTCGATGCTGATCAACGACTCCGCGGACGGCGTCACGGAGGCCGACTACCCGGACCACTGGCAGCAGGGCAAGCTGCGCTTCCAGCTGACCTACCAGTTCGAACCGGGCAGCGACGCGGACGGCGTGACCGTCCACATCCCGCTGCCGGTGCTCAACCAGGTCACCGCGGAGGGCTTCGACTGGCAGATCCCGGGCCTGCGGACGGAGCTGGTCACCGCGTACATCAAGTCGCTGCCGAAGGCGATCCGGCGCAACTTCGTGCCGGCGCCGGACTTCGCGAAGGCGGCGCTGCGCGCGGTGAAGGACCGCCAGGAGCCGTTGCTGCCGTCCCTGGAGCACGCCCTCAAGCGCCTGACGGCCATCACCGTGCCGCCGGAGGCCTGGGACGACGAGCGGGTGCCGGACCACCTCAAGGTGACCTTCCGGGTGGTGGACGGCCGCCGCAAGCTCGCCGAGTCCAAGGACCTGGAGGAGCTGCGGCTGCGGCTCAAGCCGAAGCTCAAGGAGACGCTGTCCTCGGCGGCCTCCGGCCAGGGCATCGAGCAGGGCGGGCTGACCGCCTGGCCGGGCGGCCTGCCCGTGCTCCAGCGCACCTTCGAGCAGCGCTCGCGCGGCCATTCGCTGCGCGCCTACCCGGCCCTGGTGGACGAGGGGGAGTCGGTCGGCGTGAAGCTGTTCGACACCCCGCAGGCGCAGACGCAGTCGATGTGGGCGGGCACCCGCCGGCTGCTGATGCTGACCACCACCTCCCCGGCCAAGTCGATCCAGGGCCGGCTGGGCAACCAGGCGAAGCTGGCGCTCTCGCACAACCCGCACGGCTCGGTGAACGCCCTCTTCGAGGACGTGGTGGCCTGTGCGACGGACCGGCTGATGACCCTGGCCGGCGGACCGGCCTGGGACGAGGCGGCCTTCGGCACGCTGCACGACAAGGTGCGGGCGGACCTGTACGACCTGTCCGCGGACACCACGCTGAAGACGGCCACCGCGCTGATCGCCTTCCACAAGGCCTCGACCCGGCTGAAGTCGGTGAGCAGCCCGGTGCTGCTGAACGCGGTGAACGACATCCGGCTGCACCTGGCCTCCCTGGTGCACCCGGGCTTCGTCACGGACACCGGCTGGCAGCGGCTGCCGGACCTCAAGCGCTACCTGCTGGCGGTGGACCGCCGGCTGGAGGCGCTGCCCAACCACCCGCAGCGGGACGCCCAGCAGCTGCTGAAGGTCCAGCAGGTGCAGCGGGAGTACGGGGAGCTGCTGGCGGCGGTGCCGGCCGGCCGGCAGCCGTCCGCGGAGGTGCTGGCGATCCGCTGGATGATCGAGGAGTTGCGGGTCAGCTTCTTCGCCCAGTCGCTGGGCACACCGAGCCCGGTGTCGGAGAAGCGGATCACCAAGGCGATGGAGGCTGCCAGGGCCACGCTCTGAGCTGGGCGGCGGCCTCCTCGGGGGCCCTCAGGTGCCAGTTCGACCTGGGGGCCCACCATGGGCTACAGTCTGTCTTGTTCGCAGCGCGGCAAGCGAGTGAACGAGATCAGAAAACTCTGGTCCCGTGGAGCAGTTGGTTAGCTCGCCACCCTGTCAAGGTGGAGGTCGCGGGTTCAAGTCCCGTCGGGATCGCCGCAGTGGGGGGGGGGGGGGAGCAGACGGCATGGGGGGCCGAGAGGTTTGTGGTCGGGGGGTTTTTGAGG
>NZ_JBHWIO010000034.1:36121-46732 GCF_042732075.1 Kitasatospora sp. NPDC059812 | reverse complement strand
TTTTTTCGTGTGTCTTTTTTTTTGCTTACCCCGCCGCGGGCGGGGCACCGCCGCGCGGGCCCGCGGGCGGCGGGGCCCCCGGCCCCCCCCCCCCCCGCCCCCCGCCTCTCGCTTTTGGCGTCCGGTGTTTATCCCGGACCAGGTCCAGACCACAAGTGACAGACGGTGTGACGGTCGTCACTTATCTTTTCCCGAGAGCACCCCCGCACCACCCTCACCAAGACCTCACTAATTTAATATGTAAAATTGTACAGCCATTAACTGTAAATCCCCCCCGCATCATGCGCATCAAATCGTTATCCGGAGTTCAGCATTCCGTACGTTGTGCCGAGTACCCGGGCACGGCGGGCGGGCATGGCAAAGGGGCCGCTTACCGGACCCGGCGGAGTCCGGTACGCGGCCCCTTTAAAGAGCCTTTGGCCTATCAGGCCTCAGTGCGCTGAGCGGGAATCCCGGCCAGCAGAGCGCGCACCTCCGCCTCGCGGTAACGGCGGTGACCGCCGAGCGTGCGAATGGACGTCAGCTTGCCCGCCTTGGCCCAACGAGTGACCGTCTTCGGGTCCACGCGGAACATGGTGGCGACCTCTGCCGGCGTCAGCAGGGGCTCAGCATCAGGGGTACGAGCGGTCATGAGCGGCCTCCTCGGGAGAACCGAACCAGGGCGGTTCTATCCTTCAAATTCTGCACCTTGGCCCGCGATGCCCGAAATGGCATAGCCGGGCCGAGTCGGTTATAGGACGAACGGCTTGTCCTGGTGTCTACAACTACACCATCCGTCCAGCCCTATCGACCAAACCGCCAAAATTGACCCCTCACGGGTTCAAGAGCGACGGATGGCGATGGACCACCCCATAACGGGCAGTCACGCGGCCGTGACGCCTGGTTACGAGGGGACCAGACCCCCTGTTTCCCCGCAAAGCACGCATCAACTCCAGAACCACCCAAAAGTGGGCATGCCCGCGTGAAGTTGGGCTGGTTGTCCCATTTTTGCACATAGGGGTAAGTTCGCGTCAACGGTGAGTAGTGTCACGTTCGACAGCTATTGACCCGAACCGGGACCTTGGTCATCCAGCTCGGGCCATAGGACTCTTACAGTCATACACGGCTGGTCGGACGTCAGTTCGCGTACCGCAGCGCCAGCACCCTGCGCCAGCGCGCCGTCAGTTCCCCGTACGCGTGCAGCGCCTGCGCGGTGTCCCCCGCCCGCAGCGCGCGCAGCCCCTCCTCCAGCTCCCCCGCCGAACGATCCGCCAACAGCCGCTCCGGCCCCAGCACATGCACCAGCCCCCCGTAGTCCAGCTCCACCAGCGAGCGCGGATGGAATTCCTCCAGCCACCGCCCGATCTGCTCCGCCCCCCGGACCAGTTCCCCGTCCGGCACCTCTTCACGCAGCGCCCGGAAGGCCCGGGCCGTCCGGCGGCGCGCCTGCGCCATCGGCACCAGGTAGAACAGCGCCGCCGCCCGCCCCGGTTTGCCCGGCTCCTGCGCCGGCACGAAACAGCGGTCCTCGTCCCCGAACGGCAGGAACCAGCGCACCGGCACCTCCCACCGGCTGGTCAGGATCCACGGCCGGGCGTCCGGATGGCCGGCCCGCCAGCGCTCCCGGTCCGCCTCCGCCGCCGCCCGGGCCACCGGCGGCACCGCGGTGTCCAGCAGCGCCACCGGCGCGGCCGCCCGCAGCTCCTCCAGCGCCTGCCAGCTGCGCAGCCTGGTCGCCCACGGGCAGACGTACAGCACGCCGTCCACCACCCGCAGGTAGGCCCGCCCGCTCTCCCGCTCAGGCAGCGCCCGGGGCGTCCGGGCGGCCAGCTCCGCCAGCGCCTCCCGCTGCTCCTCCAGGACGGCCGCGGCCACCGGCTGCGCCGCCTCGACGGCGTCCGGGCCGTGCTCCGCCGCGTAGGCCTGCCAGCGCACCCGCTCGGACTCCGGGTAGGCGGCCAGCGGCTCGTAGACCCGCAGGTGGGCGGCGTAGGGCGGCAGTACCGAGGTGCGCACGACGGTCACGTCCTGCATGGTCGCACGCGCCGACCGGCCCCGGGAGGGCGCGCCCGCGAACCGTTCGCGCCCGCACCGCGCACCCCCCTGCGTCTCACTCCTCGGACCACCGGGACAAGCTCGGACAAGAGGGCGGATCGGCGACGCTCCCGCGACTACGCTTCGCCCTAGGCGCCCGCACCACAGCAGGCGGGCCTTCGATACTGGAGTCACCACAGTGACCGACGTACAGACATCCGCCACGCACCCCGCACCCGGAGTGCTCAGCAGGATCTTCCGCACCGAGCAGGACGGCGCCCCCGGCGACGGCCACGAGCAGGTCGTCCTCTGCCACGACCGCAGCTCCGGGCTCAAGGCGATCATCGCCATCCACTCCACCGCGCTGGGCCCGGCCCTCGGCGGCACCCGCTTCTTCCCGTACGCCTCCGAGGAGGCGGCCCTGGAGGACGCGCTCAACCTGTCCCGCGGCATGTCCTACAAGAACGCGCTGGCCGGGCTCGACCTCGGCGGCGGCAAGGCCGTCATCATCGGCGACCCCAACAAGGACAAGAACGAGGCGATGCTCCGTGCCTACGGCCGCTTCGTGGAGTCCCTGCGCGGCCGCTACATCACCGCCTGCGACGTGGGCACCTACGTGCAGGACATGGACGTCATCGCGCGCGAGACGCAGTTCGTGACGGGCCGCTCGCCCGAGCACGGCGGCGCCGGCGACTCGTCCATCCTGACCGCCTTCGGCGTCTTCCAGGGCATGCGCGCCACCGCCCAGGCCCGCTGGGGCCAGCCGACCCTGCGCGGCAAGCGGGTCGGCGTCGCGGGCGTCGGCAAGGTCGGCCACTACCTGGTCGGCCACCTCGTCGCGGACGGCGCCACCGTCGTCATCACCGACGTCTCCGAGACCGCCGTGAACCGCGTCCGCGCGGCCCACCCGGAGGTGGAGGTCGTCGCCGACACCGCCGCCCTGCTGCAGGCCCGGCTGGACGTCTACGCCCCCTGCGCCCTGGGCGGCGCGCTGACCGACGACACGGTGGCCGCGCTCGGCGAGTCCGGCACCACGATCGTCTGCGGCGCGGCCAACAACCAGCTGGCCCACCCGGGCGTCGAGAAGGACCTCGCGGACCGCGGCATCCTCTACGCGCCGGACTACCTGGTGAACTCCGGCGGCGTGATCCAGGTCGCCGACGAGATCGAGGGCTTCAACTTCGACCGGGCCAAGAACAAGGCCACCAGGATCTTCGACACCACCCTGGAGATCTTCACCCGGGCCGCCTCCGACGGCGTCCCGCCGGCGGTCGCCGCCGACCGCCTGGCCGAGAAGCGGATGCGCGAGATCAGCGCGCTGCGCACGGTCCTGCTGCCGGGCGCCCGCCGGGCCTGATCCGGCGCCCCCGGAACCTCGGACGCGGGGGGGGCGGCCGCACCCCCGTGACCCGCCCCCGGGCGGGAGGGGCCCAGCCGTCCCCCGCGCATCACGATGTGGAACCGGATTCTCACTTCTGCGCCCGATCGGGTGATCCAAGGTCCCCCTTGGGGGGATAATCGGTCCTGGAACGACGGACCTGAGACACCTCCGGACAGCGCGCAAACCGCCGCAAAACCTCCCCTGACCTGGGAAGACCTGGTCTCGGGTGCGGTCGGTGCGCGCCACGTCACACCGACGACGTACCGTCCAGCGGCGGAAACAGGTACCGTTAATGCTCCAAGGGACGGTCCTCCCATTCGGGCAGGCCGCTCCTGATCATGAACACGTGTCAGACTCGGGGCCGTGAGCCCCATCGTTGAGGGGGTCGACCCATGGGGCGCGGCCGGGCCAAGGCCAAGCAGACGAAGGTCGCCCGCGAGCTGAAGTACAACAGCGGCGGGTTTGACGCTAACCGTCTGTCCAACGAGCTGGGCGCATCGCCGTCCACCGCTCCGATCGACCCGGAGCCGATCGAGGAGGAGGAGGACGACGACCCGTATGCCGAGTACGCCGCCCGCTATGCCGACCTCGACGACGAGGACGACACCGAGCCGGGCACCGGGCCGTCGCAGGCCTCTCGCCGCTCGTAGCCAGTAGTTTCGCCGACCGGCCCAGCGCCCAGCGCGCCAGGCCGGTCTTCGGCGTTTCCGCGTACCGGATGGCGTACCGGGTGGGTCGCCGCCCCCCGGGTGGCAGGACGCGGAAGGGCCCCTCCGGTGCGCCGGAGGGGCCCTTCCGTCGTCCCGCCGGGCTCAGCCCGCGGTGAAGCCCTCGTAGGCGTTGTAGAGCGCCGCGCCGGCCTCGTGCTCGCCGGTGCGCTCGACGATGTCGCCGAGCAGCCAGGCCTCGACGCCGCGGTCCTCCAGGATCGCCAGCACGGCGTCCACCGAGGACGGCGGGACGACCGCGACCATGCCGACGCCCATGTTGAGCGTCTTCTCGATCTCCAGGGTGGCCACCTTGCCGACCTGGGCGACGGTCTGGAAGACCGGCAGCGGGGTCCAGGTGCCGCGGTCCAGGCGGGCGTGCAGGCCGTCCGGGACGACCCGGGCCAGGTTGGCCGCCAGGCCGCCGCCGGTGACGTGCGAGAAGGCGTGGATCTCGGTGGCGCGGGTGAGCGCCAGGCAGTCCAGCGAGTAGATCCGGGTCGGCTCCAGCAGCTCCTCGCCGAGCGTGCGGCCGAACTCCTCGACCTTGCGGTCCAGCTTCCAGCCGGCCTCGTTCAGCAGCACGTGGCGCACCAGCGAGTAGCCGTTGGAGTGCAGGCCCGAGGCCGCCATCGCGATCACCACGTCGCCGGCCCGCACGCGGTCGGCGCCGAGCAGCGCGTCCGCCTCGACCACGCCGGTGCCGGCGCCCGCGACGTCGTACTCGTCCGGGCCGAGCAGGCCCGGGTGCTCGGCGGTCTCGCCGCCGACCAGGGCGCAGCCGGCCAGCGCGCAGCCCTCGGCGATGCCCTTGACGATCGCGGCGACCCGCTCCGGCACGACCTTGCCGACGCAGATGTAGTCGGTCATGAACAGCGGCTCGGCGCCGCACACCACCAGGTCGTCGACGACCATGCCGACCAGGTCGTGGCCGATGGTGTCGTGCTTGTCCATGGCGGCCGCGATGGCCACCTTGGTCCCCACGCCGTCGGTGGCCGAAGCCAGCAGCGGCCGCTCGTAGCGCTTGAAGGCGGACGCGTCGAAGAGGCCGGCGAAGCCGCCGAGACCGCCGACCACCTCGGGGCGGTTCGCCTTCTTCACCCACTGCTTCATGAGCTCGACGGCGCGGTCGCCCGCCTCGATGTCGACGCCGGCTGCGGCGTAGGTGGCGCCGTTCTGGTTGCTGGTCACTACGGTGCGGCCCTCTCGGGTCTGGTGGGGGCTGGAACAGCGGTGGGGCCCCGTTTCGCGGGACCCCACCGTGGATTCGTTACGGGCGGCGCAGCGCGTCGGCCGCGCCCGCCCCGCCGAGCAGCGACTGGACGCCGTCCAGGTCGCTGCCGCTGGTCGGCTTGCCGCGCACGGCCGGCGGCTGCTGGCTGCCCTTGATCTCGGCCTCCAGCAGGAGCTTGCCGAGCAGTGCCGGGTCCGGCAGCTCCATCGGGTACTCGCCGTCGAAGCAGGCCCGGCAGAGCCTGTCCTTGGGCTGCTTGGTGGCCTCGATCATGCCGTCGATCGAGATGTAGGAGAGCGAGTCCGCGCCGAGGGTGCGGCCGATCTCCTCGACGGTCATCCCGTTGGCGATCAGCTCCGCGCGGGTGGCGAAGTCGATGCCGAAGAAGCAAGGCCACTTCACCGGCGGCGAGGAGATCCGGATGTGCACCTCGGCGGCACCGGCCTCGCGCAGCATCCGCACCAGCGCGCGCTGGGTGTTGCCGCGGACGATCGAGTCGTCGACGACCACCAGGCGCTTGCCCGCGATGACCTCGCGCAGCGGGTTGAGCTTGAGCCGGATGCCGAGCTGACGGATGGTCTGGCTGGGCTGGATGAAGGTGCGGCCCACGTAGGCGTTCTTCACCAGGCCGGAGCCGTACGGGATGCCGCTGGCCTCGGCGTAGCCGATCGCGGCGGGGGTGCCGGACTCCGGCGTCGCTATCACCAGGTCGGCCTCGGCGGGCGCCTCCTTCGCCAGGCGGCGGCCCATCTCCACGCGGGAGAGGTGCACGTTGCGCCCGGCGATGCTGGTGTCGGGGCGGGCCAGGTAGACGTACTCGAACACGCAGCCCTTGGGCTTCGCCTCGGCGAAGCGGGAGCTGCGCATGCCGTTCTCGTCGACGGCGATCAGCTCGCCGGGCTCGACCTCGCGGATGAACGAGGCGCCGCAGATGTCCAGCGCCGCCGTCTCGGAGGCGACCACCCAGCCGCGCTCCAGCCGGCCGAGCACCAGCGGGCGGATGCCCTGCGGGTCGCGGGCGGCGTAGAGGGTGTGCTCGTCCATGAAGACGAGCGAGAACGCGCCCTTGACCTTGGGCAGCACGACCTTGGCCGTCTCCTCGATGGAGAGGTCCGGGTGGCCGGCGAGCAGCGCGGTCACCAGGTCGGTGTCGTTGGTCGCGGCGCTCCGCCCGGAGCGGGAGACGTGCTCCTCACCGGGCAGTTCGGCGACCATCTCCGCCAGTTCGGCGGTGTTCACCAGGTTTCCGTTGTGCCCGAGGGCCAGCGAACCGTGCACGGTCGCGCGGAAGGTCGGCTGGGCGTTCTCCCAGACCGAGGACCCGGTGGTCGAGTAGCGGGCGTGTCCGACGGCGATATGCCCGTGCAACGACCCCAGGGAGGCCTCGTCGAAGACCTGGGAGACAAGCCCCATGTCCTTGAAGACGAGAATCTGGGAGCCGTTGCTCACTGCGATGCCCGCGGATTCCTGACCGCGGTGCTGCAGGGCGTAAAGGCCGAAGAACGTGAGCTTGGCGACCTCCTCGCCGGGAGCCCAGACACCGAAGACGCCGCAAGCGTCCTGGGGGCCTTTCTCACCGGGAAGAAGATCGTGGTTGAGTCTTCCGTCACCACGTGGCACGTCTTCGAGTCTAGGGCAGCGGGCACCGGCTTCCGGAACCCGGGCGGCCGGGATTGTCTGGCGATCGGCCGGTAACGCGCGTAGACAAAACCCCTTACCAGGTGGGGATTTCGGGTGGGGGGAATTCCGGTCGGAGGCGGTTGGCCTTGTGGTTCGCGCCTGTTGGGGCGTTCCGTGTGCGGAGAGCCGGGAGTCGGGGCGGCCGCGAAAGTGAGCCTGCTCACCCGGGGTTCACCCCGGCGTCACGCGGCGGGCAGCAACAGGCCCCAGGCGCCCGGGTGGACCGTCCAGGTGCGGGCGCGGACCGGACCGACGGGGTGGCCGTCCGCCTCGTAGCCGAAGCCGCGCCCGACCACCGAGACGCTCTCCGCCCGGGCGCGCACCAGGGCGCCGGGCGCGCGGATCACCACCTCCAGCACGCCCGCGCCGTCCGCCTCGACGCCCGGCAGGGTCAGCTGGACCAGCCGCACCGGCCGGTGCACGTCGGCGAGCAGCCGGCCGTCGGCCTCGACCCGGACCCGGGGATTGTGCTCGGCGCAGGACCGGCCGTCCGCCGTGAGTGCGTTCGCCTGCTCGGCCGCAGCCAGTTTCGCCCATAGCGAACGCCAACCACCCGTACGGCCGGCCGGTCGCCGCGTCCCGGCGCCGGTGATCCGCACCCCTCCCAGCGCCACCCCGCCGCCGTCGTCCACCAGCAGGTCGAGCTTGCGCGCCGCACCCGACAGCACCGCCCGCGCGGCCCGGACCGGCTCGCCCGGCACCCCGAGCGCGCGGGCCGCGGCCAGCTCCTCCGACCGGCCGACCGGAACCATGCCCACCGGATCCGCGCCCAGCTCACGCTGGCGGTACAGGGCTTGGAGCACCCGCTGCAACGCCAGGTCGGAACCGATCACGACCGGTCGCCGCCGACCCCGGTGCGAAAGCACCCGGTCGAGTTCGGACGGGCTCTCCGGATAGACCACCTTGACGTCCGCGCCTCCGCAGAGCACGTCCTTCGCGATCCGCACCGACTCGCCGTCGGTGTGCCGGGCCGCCGGGTCGAGGAGCAGCAGGAGCGGCTCGGGGCCGCCGGTTGCGGGCGTGGACAGGGACGACACGACCGGTCCTTCCTCAGGTAATCTCTCGGTGCAAGAGCCCCTTGCGCTACTGCGCCAGGGGCTTCGTCTATCTCGGGGCAGACTGCGGCCTACGCAGGATGCCCCAACCGGAAGGGGTGTACGCCTGTGCCGGCACTCGTGCTCGTTGGCGCTCAGTGGGGGGACGAGGGCAAGGGGAAGGCCACCGACCTCCTCGGCGGCTCCGTCGACTACGTCGTCCGCTACCAGGGCGGCAACAACGCCGGTCACACGGTGGTCATCGGCGACCAGAAGTACGCCCTGCACCTGCTCCCCTCCGGCATCCTCAGCCCTAACGTGACGCCGGTCATCGGCAACGGCGTCGTCATCGACCCGGGCGTGCTGCTCTCCGAGCTGAGCGGCCTCAACGACCGTGGCATCGACACCTCGAAGCTGCTGGTCTCGGGCAACGCCCACCTGATCACGCCGTACCACCGCACCCTGGACAAGGTCACCGAGCGCTTCCTCGGCAAGCGCCGGATCGGCACCACCGGCCGCGGCATCGGCCCGACCTACGCGGACAAGATCAACCGCGTCGGCATCCGGGTCCAGGACCTGTTCGACGAGTCGATCCTGCGCCAGAAGATCGAGGCGGCGCTGCACGACAAGAACCAGATCCTGGTCAAGCTGTACAACCGCCGCGCCATCCCGGCCGAGCTGGTCGTCGAGGAGTACCTCGGCTACGCGGACAAGATCAAGCCCTTCCTCGCCGACACCACCCTCGTCCTGGACCAGGCGCTCAAGGCGAACAAGGTCGTCCTGCTGGAGGGCGGCCAGGGCACCCTGCTCGACGTCGACCACGGCACGTACCCCTTCGTGACCTCGTCGAACCCGACCTCGGGCGGCGCCTGCACCGGCGCCGGCATCGGCCCGACCAAGATCGACCGGGTCATCGGCATCCTGAAGGCGTACACCACCCGCGTCGGCTCGGGCCCGTTCCCGACCGAGCTGCTGGACGAGGACGGCGAGGCGCTGCGCCGCATCGGCGGCGAGCGCGGTGTCACCACCGGCCGCGACCGTCGCTGCGGCTGGTTCGACGCGGTCATCGCGCGCTACGCGACCCGGGTCAACGGCCTCACCGACTTCTTCCTCACCAAGCTCGACGTGCTCACCGGCTGGGAGCAGATCCCGGTCTGCGTCGCGTACGAGATCGACGGCAAGCGGGTCGAGGAACTCCCGTACAACCAGTCCGACTTCCACCACGCCAAGCCGATCTACGAGACGCTGCCGGGCTGGACCGAGGACATCAGCAAGGCGAAGACCTTCGCCGAGCTGCCGAAGAACGCGCAGGCGTACGTGAAGGCGCTGGAGGAGATGTCCGGCGCGCCGATCTCCGCCATCGGCGTCGGCCCGGGCCGCGACGAGACGATCCAGATCAACTCGTTCATCTGAGCCTGATCCGGTCGAGGGCCCTGCGGGACACGTCCCGCAGGGCCCTTCGCTTTGCCCGCTCCGTCAATTTTGCACTAGCGCAGAAGTCCATTGCATCTAGTGCAGCGTGGCGCTACCTTTCCGGCATGACCGCACAGCCGCCCACACCCGTCACCCTCACCGGCCGCCACATCCGCCTGGAGCCCCTCGGCCGCCACCACCTGCCCGACCTGTGGGCCGGCGTCGGCCCCGACCCGGAGGTCTGGCGCTGGATCCCCTCCCTCCCGCCCGCCACCGAGGAGGAACTCGGCGCGATCATCGACGCCCGGCTCGCCGAGGTGGCGGCCGGATCGGCGGTGAAGTTCGCCGTGATCGACCTCCCCAGCGGCCGGGCCGTCGGCGTCACCGGCTACTACGACTTCAGGGCCGACGACGAGGTCGTCGAGATCGGCGGCACCTGGTACGCCCGCTCGGTCTGGCGCACGCCCGTCAACACCGAGGCCAAGCTGCTGCTGCTCTCCCACGCCTTCGGCGACCTGGGCATGGGCCGGGTCTACTGGAAGACGGACGCGCTCAACGAGCGCTCCCGCAACGCGATCCTGCGCCTCGGCGCCCAGTACGAGGGCGTCCACCGCCGCGAGAAGCGGCGCGACACCGGCGTGTGGCGCGACACCGCCTACTTCTCGATGCTCGCCGACGAGTGGCCCGTCGCCCGGATCCGCCTCGTCGAGCGCCTTTCGCGCGGTGCCGAACCCTCCGTGCGCCCCCGTTCCTGAACGGCCCCCCGGGAGTTGTCCAGGGTGCCAGGCAGGAACCGGAATGGGAGAAGGCAACCGATGACCCAGCAGTGGCAGAAGTCCACCAGCAGCACCCGGGACGGCAGTGACTCCGTGGAGGTGTCCGTCAACGAACGGGGGCTGATCGAGGTCCGCGAATCCGAGAGCCCCGACGCGATCATCGTCACCACCCCGCAGAAGTTCGCGCTCTGGATCGAGGGCGTGAAGCGCGGAGAATTCGACCACTTCGGCGACGGCTGACCGCACCCTCCGGTGGGCCCCCCCCCCGCGGGGGGCCCCCGCTGCCGCGCGCTATTTCTTCTCGACGGCGGCGGTGGAAAGGCGGACCTCGAACACGGGTTTTGCGGACACGGGTTGGCGGGGTTGGGCGGTG
>NZ_JBHWIO010000034.1:32430-36111 GCF_042732075.1 Kitasatospora sp. NPDC059812 | reverse complement strand
ATATACTGGCGGAGATGTGCCGGGGGCGTGGCAGTCGAGTTCTATAACGAGTGCGCGGCCGGGTGCGCCGCCACGCGGGGGGCCCCCCCCCCGGGGGGGGGGCCCCCCGCTGCCGCGCGCTATTTCTTCTCGACGGCGGCGGAGGAATGGCGGACGACGAACTCGCGTTTTGCGGAACGCGGTTCGCGGGGTTGGGCGTTGACCAGCCAGACCAGCCAGCCGACGAATAGGACGGCGAGCAGGAGGGCGGACAAACCGGCGACGAGCAGGCCGTTCACCGGGTAGCGGGAATGCGGTGGGCGGGGACGAGAAGCAGCGGAAGCGGCATGACAGTCTCCGGTCGGTGATGTCGAGCGTGCCGACCATGCATCTGGTGTGTATTTACGGCTGATTGGCGGCTGTTTAGGCCACAACAAGTCAGTGACTGACGCGGGATCGACCATAGGGTCGAGGTGCAAGACTTGCTACCGAGCGGGAGAACGTTCACTCCATCGTGGGGTATCCCCCATTTCAGTAGCTAGGGCCGGGTAAGCACGGCACACTTCACCGGAAGCATCGACCCGAGCCGCGATCCGGAGAAGAGAGTCATGCCACCCCGCTTGTCGCCGACCGTGCGTCAGCAGCGCCTTGGCATCGAGCTGCGCAAGATGCGCGAACGCGTGGGCGTGACGCCCAAGAGCCTGGCCGCCACCCTGGGCACCGACCTGCCCAAGATCTCGCAGATGGAGAACGGGAAGTCCGGCATCAGCGCCGAACGGCTCCGGCTCTGGGCCCGCACCTGCCACTGCTCCGACGGCCCCTACCTCGACGCGCTGCTCGCGATGACGCAGGACCGGCGCAAGTACTGGTGGGACGGCTACCGCGGCCGGCTGCCCGGCGGGCTCATCGACATCGCGGAGATGGAACACCACGCCGAGTCGCTGGCCATCCTGCACACCACCTTCATCCCCGGACTGCTGCAGACCTCGGCGTACGCCTCCGCGGTGTTCGCCCGGGTCCGGCCACCCATGCCCCAGCCGGACGCCGACGCCCGCACGGCATTCCGGATCCAACGCCAGCGGCTGTTCACCGAACGCCCGAAGCCGTACGCCGCGTACATCCACGAATCCGCGCTGCGCATGCAGTTCGGCGGGGCGGTGGTGCTGCGCGACCAGCTGCTCGGCGTGCTGGAGGATTCCGAGCGGCCCGGGGTGGAGATCCGGACCATCCCGTTCAGCGTCGACACCTTTCCCGGGTCCGGAGAGAGCCTCTACCTCGCCCGCGGGCCCGTTCCCGAGCTCGACACCGTGCAGATCGACCTCTCGAACGGGCCGAAGTTCGTGCACCTCGACACCGAACTGCAGACCTACCGACAGATCAAGGAGGAGACCGCCGCGGTCGCCCTCGGGCCGGCCGAGT
The DNA here is from genome assembly GCF_042732075.1 of Kitasatospora sp. NPDC059812. Lineage (NCBI taxonomy): Bacteria > Bacillati > Actinomycetota > Actinomycetes > Kitasatosporales > Streptomycetaceae > Kitasatospora > Kitasatospora sp. NPDC059812. The sequence continues at coordinate 34,713 of NZ_JBHWIO010000034.1, read as the reverse complement.
CCCGGGACTTCATCCGGGCCTTACTGAAAGACTTCTCATGACTGAGTGGCGGAAGTCCTCGTCCAGCGGCGAGAGCAACGAGTGCGTCGAGATCAGAGCCGCCGACGGTCTGGTGGAGATCCGCGAGTCGGACCGCCCCGAGATCGTCGTCCGGACCACGCCACGCAAGTGGGCCGCGTTCGTCCGCGGGGTGAAGGCCGGGGAGTTCGACCGGTACAGCGACTCCGTCGGGCCCTGAGCCGCACCCGACCCCGAGCGGCACCGCACCCGAGCCGCACCCACCCCTGAGCAGCACCGCCCTTGAACCGCACCCACCCCTGAACCGCACCGCCCTCCCGGCCCCGCGGCGGTAGGCTTGGCAGCCCACAGTGGACCCCTGCGCCTGGCACAGCACTCCGGGTGGGGTGCGCGTGCGGGAGAAATCGGAGCATCCGAGGATGGCTCGGCACCTGATCACCAGCGCCCTTCCGTACATCAACGGGATCAAGCACCTGGGCAACATGGTCGGGTCGATGCTCCCGGCGGACGTCTACTCCCGCTACCTGCGCCAGCGCGGCCACGAGGTGCTCTACATCTGCGCGACCGACGAGCACGGCACTCCCGCCGAACTGGCCGCGCAGGAGGCCGGGCTGCCCGTCGCCGAATTCTGCGCCCAGGCGCACGACGCGCAGAAGGCGGTGTACGACGGCTTCGGGCTGTCCTTCGACCACTTCGGCCGCAGCTCCTCCCCGCAGAACCGCGAGATCACCCAGGAGATCGCCCGCGAACTCCAGCGCAACGGCTTCATCGAGGAGCGCGCGATCCGGCAGGTGTACTCCAACGCCGACGGCCGCTTCCTGCCGGACCGCTACATCGTCGGCACCTGCCCGCACTGCGGCTACGACAAGGCGCGCGGCGACCAGTGCGAGAACTGCACCCGGGTGCTGGACCCGACCGACCTGCTGGAGCCGCGTTCGGCGATCAGCGGCAGCTCCGACCTGGAGGTCCGGGAGACCAGGCACCTGTTCCTGCTCCAGTCGGAGCTGACCGACGAGGTCGAACAGTGGATCGCCGCCCACGGCGACGACTGGCCGGTGCTGGCCTCCTCGATCGCCCGCAAGTGGCTCACCGAAGGCCTCCAGGACCGCGCGATCACCCGCGACCTGGAGTGGGGCGTCCCGGTGCCGGCCGACGTCTGGCCGGAGCTGGCGGCCGAGGGCAAGGTGTTCTACGTCTGGTTCGACGCCCCGATCGAGTACATCGGCGCCACCAAGGAGTGGGCGGACGCGGCCCCGGCCGGGCAGGCCCGGGACTGGAAGTCCTGGTGGTACGAGGCCGACCACAGCGTCCGGTACACCGAGTTCATGGCCAAGGACAACGTCCCGTTCCACACCGTGATGTTCCCGGCCACGATCCTCGGCTCGCGCCGGCCGTGGAAGAAGGTCGACTACGTCAAGGCCTTCAACTGGCTGACGTACTACGGCGGGAAGTTCTCCACCAGCCAGAAGCGCGGCATCTTCACCGACGTCGCCCTGGAACTGCTGCCGGCCGACTACTGGCGCTACTTCCTGATGGCGCACGCCCCCGAGTCGGACGACTCCAGCTTCACCTGGGACCTCTTCGCCTCCGTCGTCAACAAGGACCTCGCCGACACCCTCGGCAACTTCGTCAACCGGGTGCTCACCTTCAGCCGCAAGCGCTTCGGCGATGCCGTCCCGGCCGGCCACGCGCCCGGCGAGGCCGAACAGCGCCTCGGCGAGCAGATCGCCACCCTGCTGGCCGAGTACGAGGCCCAGTTGGACGCACTCAACTTCCGCAAGGCCGCGCAGGGGCTGCGCGCGCTGTGGAGCGCGGGCAACGCGTACCTGGACGAGAAGGCGCCCTGGCTCCAGGTGAAGACCGACCCGGACGCGGCGGCGCTGACCCTGCGCACCGCGATGAACCTGATCCAGCTGTACGCGGTGGTCTCCGAGCCGTTCATCCCGACCGCGGCGGCGGCGATGCGCGGCGCCTTCGCCCTGCCCGGGGACGCTCCGGCGGCCGGCCTGTCCTGGGTCGGCCCGGAGCAGGCGCGGGCACTGGACCTGGTGCCGGCCGGGACGGCGTTCACCGTGCCGCCGGTGCTGTTCGCCAAGATCACCGACGAGGACCTGGCCGCCTGGACCACCCGCTTCGGCGGCCAGGAGGGCTGAGCCCCGGGGGGGGGGCGCCGGGGCCCCCCGCCCCCCCCCCCAACCCCCCCCCCGGGGGGGGTACGAGGCCACAACCCCCCAGGGAGAGCGACCTACACGGCCCCCCCCCCCC